>CAYTKY010000015.1:0-29389 GCA_964438435.1 uncultured Coxiellaceae bacterium
CAGACTCTAAATGTTTCAACAATCCAATCACCCGAATTCTTTGAACTATTCGATAGCGGCCAAGATAAATTCGATTTTACTGCTTTGAATATTCATTATCATGATTTAACTTTTTCACAAAATGACGGTTATACCGATATTCTCATTTCACAGGCTAATTTTAGTATTCATTTACAATCAGTCATTGATTTTTCATCGACTGATTTTATTTTTTCTAGCAATCCAATCAATTCAGATCCCGCACCTACTCCCGATCCAACACCTGTGCCGGATCCCATCTTACCAGAACACGATCCAAGCATTAATCCCGTACCAATACCTGGTTCTATGCAAATCATTCAGGGAAGCAATCAACCTGATACCTTATTAGGTACTTATGCAGCAGATCGTATTGATGGATTAGACGGCAATGATATTTTACATGGGATGGAAGGTGATGATTGGTTGGACGGTGGTCAGCACAATGATGTCCTGCACGGAAATAGTGGAAACGACACACTGCTAGGAGGCGCAGGCGATGATACGCTGTATGGCAACACTGGAAATGATATTTTGATCGGCGGTATCGGTAAGGATTTTTTGGTGGGTGGTGAGGGTAAGGATACGTATCGCTATCATTCGTTGAATGAATCGACTTTGCAAAATCCTGATGTCATCGAGAATTTTGAACTGGGTCAAGATAAATTTGATTTCTCTGGTTTATCTGTACACTTCACAGATTTAAATATCCTGCAAAAAGACGGGTATACCGATATTTTAATGAATGGAACACAGTTTGATGTGCGTATTCTACAATATGTCAATTTAACAGCAGCCGATTTTAATTTTATTGATAGTTCCTCAAATGAACCTGTCCCCACACTTCCGCCTGTATCAGATCCTACACCGCCACCCATCACAGCACCGGATACACAATTAGTTTCGGGAACAAATCAAGCAGATACCTTAATTGGCAGCGCAAATGCCGATCATTTAAGTGGATTGGATGGTCCTGATGTTTTGCATGGATTAGCAGCGAATGATTTATTAGAAGGAGGAAAGGGCAATGATACCCTGCATGGCAACGAAGGAAATGATTTCTTATATGGCAATGAAGGTGATGACACCCTCTACGGTAATATAGGTGATGATATTTTAAATGGCGGGATGGGAAAAGATTTTATGGTTGGTGGTGAAGGTAAAGATACTTATGTATTTAACGCACTCAATGAATCAACCATACTCTCTCCTGATACCATTGAGAATTTTACCACAGGGCAAGATAAATTAGATTTTTCAGCAATGCATCTTAATTCAGCACAAATCAATATTAGACATGAAGGAGGATACAACGTCGTTACCATCGTAAATACCGATTTTAAAATTGATATTATCGGTGTATCTGATATTCATCCGAGTGATTTTATTTTGTAATTCACCATATAATTCGTTTGAAATCATTTTCGAAAAACCTATCAATATCACCATGAATTTAAATGCAAATTCGAAGTAATCTGACAAATACCCTTATTTTCAAACATCGGCTATACTTAAAGAAGTCCTTTTTTAATGAGAATCATCATCATGACCTCACCCCGTCGGACACAATCAAGTTTCACACAACGCATAAAAAATTGGACTCAAAAACATCCCGTTGCAACTGGACTCATTATTTTCGCCTTGGGTGCAGCAACAGGACTCGCACTGCCCTCGCTCATTATTGCAGCAAAAACCACGCATACATTAGTCATATCGGGTATTGCCATTGGATTAGGGATAGCTGTTATCATCAGAAAACGGATTCATCGATTCATTCAATCCAGAAAAAATGTGACGACGACGACCCATCGTCTTCAAGCATCACTTCATCAAGAAAAGAAAAAAAATGCTTTCGATGTACAAGAAAGTACATCGAAAATACCACAAGCTGCGGAAGAAAAAAGCGAAGCTTCTTTTGACGCACATCGAAAATCCATGAGTGGCGAAGAAGCACATTCAGAAACACTGTATTATCGTCACCATCCCAAATCACATCACTCGATGGATGAACAGGCTAAAGCTTCATACTCAGCTCACGAAAAAAATGATCATTCAAAAATGGATGCCGATCCTAAAGCGTCCGAATCCTTTCATGAAAAAAGCAATCATTCAGAAGCAGAAAACGCGAGAAAATCAGAGTCAGTGCATGAAAAAAGTTATCGCGGAGACGAAAAGATATCACGTCAAGAATCTGACAAAAAAATGCAGAAAACAAAGAGTGGCCCCGGATTGTAATCTTAATTTTATTCGTTCATTAAGCGAAAACACATTTCAATATCAGGGATGTTTGAAAATAATTCACCAAGCTGAAATTGCGTGTAACAATTTAATTTTTCTTTTATTTTAAAAATATGCTTGTGAACAGTGATTTCAGAAACTTTCAATAGTTTTGCCACATCATAAATCGTTTTCCCATGATGAAGCCAATATAAAATAAAAAATTGTTGGCGAGTCAAATGAGCTTGATCTGAAATAGAGATTTTTTTATCTTGCATCATATCTTTCATAAATGAAAAACGATGACGATCGGCTTCTGATAAAAAAATTGAAGAAAAATCAAAATGGCTTTCGTTTTTCTTGATATCAAACTTAACCTGATAAGCTTGATTAAGTTTTTTCGATTGACCAATCGTACGATTAAAATAATTAACAAAAAGATGAAGCATATCTAAATTTTTTAAATATTGATGATTAATGTTTTTATCATCAAATTGCGTCGCAAAATGATATAAATGATCCCCCGATTGATTTTTCTTATGAATCGTAAAGGTATGTTTTACTCCGAAGTGCGCCGCTCCTTCGTGCATTTCTCTGCTTTTTCCTAAGGGTTCAAAATGATCCCATATGTAATACCCTTCCTTAAAAAAAGAAATAGCCATATGAAGATCTGTCATGTGATAATTTTTTTCTAAATAAAAACAATGAAACGCTGGATTATTGGTAAGAGCTGAAAATTGATTTTCTTTAATATTTACATGACAAAAATAAGTAATACCAAAATGAGATAAGGGTTTGCAAATATCAAACAAGTCATGATGCTCTAATACACTGGGATGTGCGTGAATTTTCGTATCCATTTTTACAAAGCCGCCCTTCGTTTAATAACCGTTTCATTGGGATGATCCTTCATAAATTGAAACATATTATTTTGATAAGAAGAAATATGCTTGAAAAAACTAAATCCTTTTTTATGAGACAATTGTTTCATAAATTCTGTATTTTCTTCATTAATCAAAAATGCGACGGGAACCGATCGACTCTCGCTTTCCTCCTTCACTTCATCATCAGCGCGTAATTCATATTTATACATTTTTTCATTTAACATGATTTCATTAGTTTTCACCGGCTTTTGATTAACCAACATGCTATCGATCAAATAAGTTTTTAAATTTTCCTTCACAAAGATAGCTTCTGGCATGATCGTGTCAATCAAATCTAACATCAGTGTATTCATCTGATCATCTTGATATTTTGGCCAATGTTTAAACTGCGAAACCAATCGATAACTATTATAGTGCAATGCCGAGTAAAAAAATCCAACACATTGATTCGGAAAAAATGTTTGAATAACGTAAGGCAATCTGAACGATAAAAAATTCATCAATCCAAGACCGCGATAAGACTTTTCAATGGCAGCATAAGCACAGTGAACAAATAAATGCGTAGGATGTTTTTTAGGCGATACCATATCGAACAAATTAAATCCCACAATTTTATTCTGATGATTAACAATCAAATCAATCAATTTACTTCCGACAAATTCTTCATCAAATTCATTTTTTATATTTTCCGAATGAATTGAAGAAAAATTTTCCTTAAAAATATCAAACACTTCCATTTTTTCTGTTTTCGTCAAAGAATTAACATCCATTAACCTTGTTTTGATAGATAAAGAATGATTGTTATAAAAAATAGATTCTACGCCTTTTTGATAATATCGATGATAAGATTCAATATTTTCTTTTTTTTCATTTTGAATAGAATGCGTTATTTTAGAAAATTCATGAACAATGATATTTGCTTTTTCCGTTTGATTAAAAGCAATGGCATATTCCAATGGTGAAAATAATACGCCACCCACTTGATTAGGTCTCACCGTGACTGTTCGTAAAAATGGATTCGATTGATACCATAACAATAATTCCACTGCACGGACAGAGGATTGCCTTAGCACTGCATAAGTCAACGCATTATAACTACCGCAGGTTTGTAGTTGATCCGGATTATCCCCTTCAAACAAATAGCATCGATGTTTTTCAGATAAAGGTTCGAACGCATAAATATCACTTAATGAATGATAAGGTTTTCTGTGTGTGTCTGAAAAATTCATTCTAAATTCGGACAATTGAGGCTGAAAATAACCATGAAAAATATTTTCTAATTCCGTGTATAATTCCTTGGGAAAAGGTCGCGAATCCATTTTTTGATTGAAATAATCAAATAGATAAAATATTTTTTTTAACCCTTCCTGATCCATTTCAATATTGGCCGAATATGCTTTACCTTGTAAACAAATGAAGGTCCTATCAGCCATCGTGGCTGTGTCTGTAAATTGCGTGAATTCGATTTGATTGCACTGATATGGAAGTGATAATTGATTAAAAACATAAATTAATGAATCCAGAAAGAGGGGAGAAAAAGTTAAGGAAATTACTTTACGCTCATTTGCACGCCCCAACACATCGAGATGTGTAAAAACAGATAAAGGTGAATGAGAAAGATATCTCACATTAATATCTTTGCAAGACACCCCTTCGGAATAGCGAGGATCAACGTACCATCTGGGCAGCATATTTTTTAGTTCACTAGTCGTTGGAATGGTCAATTATCATACACTTATTTTGTTAAAGTGTCAATTATAGTCATTTCTTGCAAGTCTCGATAGATAGAAAACTATACTTGCTCAACAAAATACCCCCCCTATAAAATGCCCCCCTTTAACTAACGAGGTAAAAAAAAATGAAAATCATCCGGACATCTATCTTATTCGGTGCTTTAGTTTGCGCTAACAGCGTATTTGCAAGCATTCAACCTGGCGCCCTACCGACTGTTCCATTTAATGGAAGCGACTACGTAGGCACCATCGATGCCGTTGCATATCATGCCGCACAACCAGGCGGTAATCATGCCGAAATCTTAGTGATGACTTCCGCTGATAAAAAACACACAGCCAATCAATTCCCTGGATTCACCATCAAAATTGACGGCGATGATTTGGGATTGGGATACGCACTTGCTTCATCTATTGGAGAAAAAATAGCTGTTACTTTTGATGATGCAAATTATCATATCGGATCAATCAGTGTGGTCAGCGACAAATATTACTATGATGATAAAAAGTAATTCTTTTGAGTAATTATTTAACCTACCACTGAATAAGGTCTGCCGACAATTAACTGGTTTTCGATTGTCGATGGACCTCAGTTTCCTTTTATCCTACCTGGCACCGCCATCAACACGCTAAAAATATCAGGCCAAATTCTATTGAGAATAACAAACTGCCCTTCCTTTGTTGGATGTATTTGGTCAGGTTGTAATAATTTAATATCTTCTAAAAAATTATCTGAATAAAGCGGTACAACCATTACCTTTTCACTTAACTGCTGATACATGTCGCTCAATGCCTCAATGAACGCTTTGCCATAATTGGGTGGCGGACGTATAGCAAGAAGAATGACGCGCGAATTTTTCTCATGACACAATGCAATTAATCGAATCAAATTTTTTTTGATGATATTGATCTGAATTCCTAAAAGAATATCATTTCCACCCAGTTCAATAATCGTCAAGACAGGTTGATGGTTGGCAAGTAATTTAGAAAGCGTTGCCAACCCATTGGCAGTAGTCGCACCTGCCATGCTTGCATTAACAACGGTATATTGTAATTGATGCTCATCTAACCGTTTCTTCAAAAGCTCAACCCAGCCATCGTTTCTTTCTAAACCATAAGCCGTACTCAGACTATCTCCAAGGATAAGAATAACTGATTTCGCATGGACGCAAGTATGAAAACAGAGTAAAAATAATATTAATAAGCAGGATATTTTTCTCATGACATCAATACCTATTTTACAAGCCTCCCATGTTAGCAAAAAGGTGATGAGCGGCGATAGTACCATTAACATATTGCATGATATCAATCTGATTGTTCAACCCAAACAATCTATTGCGATTTTAGGCATATCAGGATCAGGCAAAACGACACTGTTATCTTTATTAGCTGGCTTAGATAACCCATCAAGCGGAAAAATTCAATTACACCACCATGAGTTAAGCAGCATGACCGAAGATGCACGTGCGATCATACGTCGCCAACATCTTGGTTTTATTTTTCAATCATTTGAATTGTTACCGGCCCTCACGGCAATTGAAAATGTCATGCTACCACTGGATATTCAATCGATTCCTTATGGCTCAGCAAAAGAACGGTCATTCGCGTTGTTATCTCAACTGGGTTTAAAAGAACGTATTTTCCATTATCCTTATCAGTTATCAGGCGGCGAACAACAGCGTGTTGCTATCGCACGCGCTTTTGTCAGCCATCCAACCCTTATTTTAGCAGATGAAATGACAGGCAATCTCGATGAAAAAACCGGAAAAATCGTTATCGATATTTTATTTGATTTAATGCAACAGCATCAGACTACGATTATATTAACAACGCATGATAAAACACTGGCAAATCGCTGCGAAATACAATTACAACTCACAGATGGCTCTCTCCATCACTTATGAAAATATTGCGATTAGCAGCACGTATTTTAAAATATGAATTACGCACCCAACAATGGTATATCAATGCATTGGCCATTATGTTGGCAACCGTATTAATAACGCTATTTTATGTCTATTCAGAGCGATTCCATCTCGCGATTCAAGCTGAAAGTTCACATCTTTTAGGCGGTGATTTAGTATTAACAAGTCCGCATCCCATTCCTACGGCCTGGGAGAATGAAGCAAAAAAACTTGGATTGAAAGTCGCGAGTGTTTGGACCGTCCAAACCGTTGCAAAAGCAAATCATCAATTTCAATTTGTTAATTTACAAGCCGTCTCTGAACAATACCCTCTTATCAAATCGAAACCGCTATCTATCCTAAACGACACTATTTTAATAGAACCCCGATTACTCACACTGCTTCATCTCAAATTAAATGATCGCCTGCAAATTGGCGATCATTCATTTAAAATTTCTGCCTTACTGATGCCAGACGTTGATAGCTTATCAACCGGCTTTAATATTGCGCCACGCGTCATGATCAAATTAAAGGATTTATCGAAAACCCATATTGTCCTGCCAGGAAGCCGAGTAGACTATCGACTTTTGTTAATGGGATCGACACATCAATTAAAAAATTATCTGGCATGGATTAAACCAAAACTGGAACCAGGCCAGCAATTACTTGACGTCAACGCACAGGAATTTATTCTTAAAAAAACCGTCTTAAATATCTCTCAGATATTTCAAGCTGTCTTGTTATTAACACTTTTATTATGTGTGATTGCTATTCTGATTAACACCAAAGAATACGTGAATCACCATATTCATTTTGTAGCTTTACTACGAACGCTTGGCGCAAAAAAATCAACTGTTTTGATGATACTTTCGTTACAAATTTTTATCATCGGCATCCTATCCGCATTAGGCGGTGCACTGATTGCGATTGCGCTTCAATATCCGATCGATTATGTTCTCATGACTTTCACTTTTCGCACACTACCCGAATCGGGCATATTGACCTTATTACATGGGATATTGGCTGGCATCGCATTATTATGCCTCACCATTTGGGCACCTATCTATTCCCTAGCGAGCATTTTGCCAAAAGATATTTTTCAGAAACACATCATCCTTTCTTACAAAGCATTTCGTTACACATTTCTTTTTAATATTTTCGCAATCATTCTCTATCTTTTTATTTTTATAACATTTAATTTATTCACTCTTTTCTTTCTTTGCGCTGTCATTTTAAGCATCGGTACTTTATTGATAACGATTGACAGGGTAATCGTGGCATTGCGCTATTTCATACCTTACACGAACGGCACACTCAGACGCGGCATTTACTTTGTAGTACAACAAGCAGAAATGGGTGGCTTAGCATTGACGACATTTTCACTCATTTTTATTTTCGTTGCTTGCATTACGTTAATGCAAAAAAATTTACTCACTGATTTTTTAAAAACATGGAACAAAGAATCTCCCAATTATTTTATTTATAATATCTCTCAATCTGATCTACCGTTACTACAATCTCTTTTGCGTGAAAATCATATTAAAAGCGACGCTTTTTATCCCATTTTACGTGGTAGACTGATTAAAATTAATGATCGACCTTTGCAAGATTATCGTCTCGACTGGCATCACAATGCGTTACGCCGAGAATTAAATTTAACATCATCAGCCACGTATCCTAATGATAACGTCATTATTGCGGGCAAAAAACCTTCGACAGATGACCCCCTCACCCTTTCGATTGAAGAAAGTTTAGCTAAAGCACTTTCCGTCCAATTAGGCGATCGTTTAACCTTTCAAATTGCTGATCAGACACTAACAGGACGAATTGATAATATTCGCACCGTTCAGTGGCAATCATTACATCCCAATTTTTATATTATCTTCAGCCCCCATGCTTTTAAAAATTTCGCAACACCCTATCTTTCTAGTATTTATTTAACGCCCCATCAGCAAAATATCCTACTACCTCTTTTAGAAAAATTTCCTAGCACAACCCTTATTGATATTTCTAGCGTGATCAAGCAAATCCAACAATTTATCGATCATGCTACATCAATCATCATCTATCTATTTATTGGGGTCATAGCAGCTGCTCTTCTTGTTGTTGGGAGTTGCCTATTAGCCACAAAAGGCCTTCGACAAAAAACAAATCAATTACTCAAGATACTTGGCGCCAACAAGCGCTACGTTAAAATAAGTAGATTTTATCAAATGATGATCATGCTACTGATCATAATGAGTATTTCCATTCCATTGACTTATTTAATTTATCGATTTGGAATAGGAAATATTTTATGAAACTTATCGATGAAGGAGAGTCAATATCATGGCAAATACACGAGGATCCATCAATCATCCCGAATATGATTACGTATGCAAAATAGTCATTCTAGGTGACTCGGGCGTTGGGAAAAGCACCTTGCTAACCTACCATACGACTGAGATATTCAAACGAATTTATGATCCAACCATTGGCGTTGAATTTGATTCAAAAATCATTACTGTTGATAAACAACGAGTAAAAGTCCACTATTGGGATACCTCAGGCAATCCCTCTTATCATCCCGCAACTTACAGTTATTTTAAAAATACTCGCGTTTTTATTTTAATCTTTAATTTAACCAATCGTGCTTCTTTAGATAATGCTGAAAATATTTGGCTTCCCTTAATAAAATCCGCATCAAACAATCCGAATAATGTAAAAATAATTTTAGTCGGCACGCAATCTGACTATAAAAAATATGCTGAAAATATTCAAGAAACAGCTCAGGCTTTCTCGCATAAAATCAACGCACCCTACCTCGAAGTCAGTGCTTTAACAGGTAAAAATGTTGAAGAATTATTTATTATCGCTGCTCGTTATGCGTTGCTCAAAAAAAATGAAGAAATGGATATGAAATCTATTTTGAAAAATGATTTAGAAATTTATATTGAAAAAATAGAAAAAGAAAGAAACCCTGATAATACCATCAATTATAAAGCAGGCTTTTGGCATCATAGGGATTCTCGCGGCTTGAACCGACGAGCAAATTATCTTTTAGCAATGAAATTAGTCTATGAATTAGAAAAAAAAGACATTGCATCGACATTTGATGAGATCGCCTTAAAAAGAACTCAGCTAATCAATGAACATGGCATATCTCTTCATCCTGATTATATTGCTCGCGGCATAAACAGCAGCGACTTGAACAACATTATCAAAAAAGCAGATGAAATGATAATCTCCCAAAACAATCTTTCACCGAGCTATATAAAAAAATAAAAAAGCCACCGAAGTGGCTTTCATTTCATATTTATTTTTAATCTATTGATTCATCATCTCTGTGGATGCTTTTTTCTTTTTTTGCATCATCTTTTTGTGTTCCTGTTGCATTTGTCGTTGCCGTTGTTCAATCTGCGCCTTATTCTGTTGCATTTGTTGCATGTTGTTACGCGTTTGTGCTTGTCCTGCCCCCGGCGCAATAGCAAAACTTGAGGTGGTCAATAAAACCAATAAGGGGGCGATGAAAATAAAAATGATTTTCTTAAACATACGATCCTCCATTTTCTGTGATATTAGATAGTTAATTATATCTCATTATCAACTTTCCTAATAGTACAAAAAACAAACACTCTGCAAATCATCGCGTTTCACCAGCTACTCTTTGAAATTGAGAAAGAAATGTCGTTAATTTCTCACTTGCAATCGGTTTACTGTACAAATACCCTTGCACACGGTCACACTCCAATGCTTTCAATAAATCCAATTGCTCTTGATTTTCAACACCTTCCGCAGTGGTACTGAACCCTAGACTTTTACTCAATGCAATCACGGATTTTACAATACCCAAACTGGTTGTATTGGAAATGAGATCACGGATGAATAATTTATCAATTTTCAATTGATTAACAGGCAACTGCTTCACATTTTTCAACGATGAATAACCTGTTCCAAAATCATCTAACGATAATTGCAACCCCAAACTTTTCAATGAGTTGAGCGTAACCATACTCATTTCCGCATTCCGCATTAAAACATTTTCTGTTATTTCCAACACAAGATACTGCGCAATCCCCTCTTCTTTTCGCAAAATTTCAGTGACAAATGGCAGCAAATTTTCATCATTCAATTGTCGAGGAGAAAGATTGATCGACATATACAAATTATCAAATCCACTTTCATGCCATTTTTTAATTTGCACACATGCTGTCTGAAAAATCCATTTTCCTAGGGGGATGATAAATCCATTATTTTCGCAAAGTGGAAGAAATAAATCCGGTGTTAACAATCCATAGGTGGGATGTTGCCATCGTATCAATGCTTCAACACTGATAATTTGGTTGCGATGAATATCGATGATAGGCTGATAATGCAATACAAATTGATTCTCGATTAATCCTTTTTCCAATTCAATCGCAAATTGATCGCGATTTAATTGAATAGACCTCACGGCTGAATTTACGGGAGTGTCCGTGAGCTGATGATAATACAACAACTCATCTAATAATTTCTCATCGATCTTTATTTTTCTTAATCGACGAAAATAAAGAAAAGTTAAAAACCAAATCGTACTTAAAAATAAAATTCCAGCTGAAATGACGAAAAAAATCAGATGACTGTCTTGAATAGATTGCTTGAGATGTGATCGGACTTCACTTTCTAATCGCAAATCATTTTTCCTGATTGTGTCACGTTGCAATTCATTAAAATCAGCGCTGACCATATGGTTGATTTCTTTCACTACGTGATTTTCTTGAATGGCTAGCCAAAAGAAAGTTGCGATGGTAAGAAAGATGGAAATAGTTAATATGACGTTAGTAAACCGAGATTCCTTGATTATTTTTTCTAATAGCATCATGCCAATGACGTCCTTAAAAAAGCAGAGCCCCTACCTTTTTATTAAAGATCAAAAATCGCCATACCACAATGATTTGTGATGACCTCTTGCTGCATTCCTTCCTGAATTTTTCTTTGCTCCAAATTTTTAAAATCCCATAACTTATCATCCATTAATTGGCTCGGCTTGATAGCGGTTAACGCATGCAACATATTGCTAGGCACTTTAGGATTTTCTTCAGCTAATTGATTGATTAACGATTTCACTCGTTTGCGCATCAAATTTTCTTGCGAGCCACATAAAGTACACGGAATAATGGGAAAACGATTTTTCTTCTCATCCATGGCTTGCACAAATTTCACAATGTCGGACTCTTGGCAATACGCTAACGGTCTAATCACAATATGCTTTTGATTGTCACTCAATAATTTCGGTGGCATCGAACGAATCTCGCCATTGTATAAAATGGACATCAGCAACGTGCAAATCAAATCATCACGATGATGCCCCAGCGCAATCTTATTAAATCCTTTTTCTTCTGCATAACGATAAATAATGCCCCTGCGCAAACGTGAGCACAGTGAACAATACGTTTGCCCCTCTGGAATTTTTTCCTTAACAATAGAGTAAGTATCACGCGTTAAAATTTCATGAGGAATATTGCGGTTGATTAACCAAGCCCGCAATTCGTTATCATTCCAGCCGGGTTGCGCTTGATCCAATGTAAAAGCAAATAATTCAAAATCGACTTTTGCTCGTTGCTGTAAAAGTCGTAAAATATGTAGCATCGTAAATGAATCTTTACCGCCCGACAAACAAACCATCACCCGATCACCCTGTTGTATCAGGTTAAAATCAGCAATCGCTTTGCCTGTATAATGCAGTAACTTTTTTTCAAGTTCTTCTAATTTAGCCAAGATATATTTCCAAAAAAAATTGCCGTTCAATTTGCATCAAACGGCAATTATTTCTAACGATAAAAACTGATTCGTTATTGAAATGACTATTTAATAACGGAAACGTCTTCTGCTTGAAGACCTTTTTGACCTTGAGTGACGGTAAATTCTACCCGCATTCCTTCTTCGAGGGTGCGATAACCATCGCCGCGAATAGCTCTATAGTGAACGAATACATCGCCACCTTGATCGCGCTGAATAAAACCATAACCTTTACTATTGTTGAACCATTTAACGGTTCCATTTTCACGTGCTGACATATCTATTACCTTTACTAATTAAACAAAATTGATTACATCTGAGCTATCTTACCGCGAGGAAACCCCTTTAAGGCAGGACACACTGATGATGCTAAATTATAGCAGATAATGAATCATCCGCAAGTCTATGCAAAAAACGGTCTATGAAGACCCCCTCTTGCGCACAATCCGCCTCAAATTGAGGCCCGGCCAAATAAGCATACTCATGGGATCTAGCGGTTACGATGGGATCCAGGGGGTCAGAAGAGGGTTGCCCTGGGTGACACATGATCAACCCTCCGTCTGTAATTTCTTTCAAAAATTCAGGGAAAAAAGCTGAATAATTCATTGATTTTGAAAAAGAATAAATACCAGAAAAAGAATGATTGTGGGGAATATGATGAATTTTCAACAACCGCTGCAACCCCCTCGTTCCCATAACTTGAATAATGGTTTTTTTCAAACCACTGTTTAAATCGCTTCGGTTCACCCGGGTATCGACTAACCGAATATAGGCTGCTTGCAAATTGAGACGCGCTTCATAAACCCGGATTAAGGCGTCACGGATTACCGGAAATTGATGGATATGTTGATGACCATCGATAAAATGAGGCAAAAACCCCAAGGTTTTTTCAAAATGATCGATCTGTGCATGACATTCAGCTTCTAACACGGATTGATTCAATTGACGCATCAACGATCGACACAGTAACGTCGGCAGTGAAAATAACGTATCCCCATACGTGCGAGCAAATAAAGCAGAAAGGGCGCGCCCTTCTGTCAAATTAAAATGCAATCCGATATCCGCTTGATCCTTAAAGCAAACCAACCGCTGCGCCTCTTCATGCCATCTTTTACCATTGACCATACAACTGGTAGCTGAAATGCGGCCTTTTTCTAATAATTGCAAAATGGCTTGCGAAATGTGAGAAGCTTGCCCAAAATCATCGGCACACAGTACAATGCGTTTCTTCATTTAAGAAGCCCTTTAATAAACGAGATTAAAATAAGTGCGACCCCATTCTTCAGCATTATATCGCAACTGGCTCACCGATTTAGTTTTCTTATTTCTATTTTTATTTATCTTTTACACTCTTTGGTTGGGCCGCTATCCTTTTTTCACCCCTGACGAAGGGCGCTACGCAGAAATTGCACGCGAAATGGTGGCAACAAAAAATTACATTACCCCGCGCGTCAATGGCATTGCTTTCCTTGATAAACCGATTTTTTATTATTGGCTACAAGCACTCGCTATTCACTTATTTGGCGTCAAAGAATGGGCCTTACGATTATTTCCTGCTTTATCCGGTGTATTAGGCTGCTTAGTCACTTATATTTGCGGCAGACAATTATTCGACAGATGCACTGGCTTTCTCGCAGCCATGTTATTGGGCACCACTCCTCTTTATTTTGCTTGCGCGCATTATGCGGACCTTAATTTAGAAGTTGCTGTTTTTATCAGTTGTTCCTTACTTTTTTTTATCACCGCCGTACAAACAAAACCCTTTTCACGCTACTATTTTTTACTCGCTTATGTGTTTGCCGCCCTTGCTTTTTTAACGAAAGGACTCATTGGCATCGCCTTTCCTAGCATGATTATTGGCTGCTGGATGCTTTTATTAAATCGCTTTCGATTGATAACACACATGCATTTAATCACAGGCTTATTACTTTTCACTGCTATCGTCTTACCTTGGTACGTTTTAGTTCAACAAGCCAATCCCGGATTTTTGCATTATTTTTTTGTAACCCAGCAAGTAACACGTTTTCTTTCAGCTGCTGAATTTAATAATAAAACTCCCTTTTGGTTTTATCTTCCCGTGGTCTTAATCGGATTTTTTCCGTGGACAATTTTCTTATTTCAAACCCTGTATCAATCCGTTCGTCGGATTTGGCAAGCACCCCAAAAACAAGCAACCGAATTATTTTTATTACTATGGGTTTTATTAATTTTTATTTTTTTCTCGATGCCACATTCTAAAATCATCGGTTACATCTTACCTATTCTACCGCCACTCGCCTTACTGGTGGGACATTGCCTAGCTGACTATTGGAAAGGAATAACGAGTAAAAGCGTTTATTTCAACACACTGTCTTTTATATTCATCAGCATCCTATTCGCCGGCATATTGGTTGCGATACCTCATTATCAATGGCTTGATCTTTCACCCCAGATGACGACTTATGCCAACATCATGGCGAGCATTTGGGTAGGCAGTGCCGGCATCGCTCTTTTTTTCATACGCCGTCATACTATCAAACCGCTTATTTTCATTTGCCTCAGTTGTAATTTATTATTTTTATCGGTATTAACCCACAGCGCGAGTTATCTCAATAAAAACTCAACAAAACGCCTTACTCTCTCATTAAAATCGTTTCTTCTACCAACAGATGACGTCATCACTTACTTTAAATTTTATCAAGACGTGCCGTTATACTTAGGTAGGCGCATTACCATCGTTGCCGATTGGCATGCAGCAGATATTGCTAAAAAAGATAATTGGACTCGCGAATTATGGTACGGCATTCCTTACAAAAAACAGATGGATTACTCATGGATGAAAAAACATTTTGGCAAGAATGGTTCAGCAAAAAACGTGTGTTTGTTTTTTTGAACGACAATTACTTTAATCAATTCAAATTACAAGCAAAGCAATTTGTTTATTTGGGAAAACAAAATGACATTATGTTAGTCGCGAATCATTCTATCCAAACACCCACCACTTACTCACAATAAATGTTAAAACAGGCAGAATAGCGAGAACGATCAATAAAGCAATGGTGTACGGTAAATGCAAAGAAAGAAAAAAATAAAATAGTATTTCATTGATTGTTAAATTTAATAACTGCACAAATAAAAGTTTAGAATAAGCGACATGATGTTGAACTTCCGAGTCATAAAATGTCCATGTTCGATGTCCCCAATAACTCAATTGAAAAGCAACGACAAAACCACCGATATTCGCAACCAAGGGCGCCCAAGCAAACGCTTGGACAAAATACACAACCACGCCAAAATGAACCGAGGCAGCAATCACACCCACAACACCAAATCGGAAAATTTGCGATATCAAGGGAAAATTAGCTTCCATCATTGAAAATGATTCGTTCAACCACGATAAAAACGAGAGAGTCCATGAATCTGATTGCTTTTTGTCGTGGTTAAGTAATTCATTTTTTTCAATGGCTCGTCGGGCTCCGCCCTCCTGCGCTTTACTTGCAAAAAATGAATTACTTAACCACGACAAAAAGCAATCAAATAATAATTTATTCATCAAATCCTTCTTTGAGTTGCAAAAGATATTTGGGGCGCTGTTTGACTTCAGTAAAAATACGCGCGATATATTCGCCTAAAATACCGATTGATAATAGTTGAATACCCCCTAAAAACATGATGGCAACAACCAGTGTGGGAAACCCGGGTAAATCAGCTCCGTAAATTAATGTCACGGTCACAATATAGATCGCATAAAGTAATGAAACGAGTGAAATTAAAAATCCAATCAACCCCCACACCCGTAAGGGGACATCTGAAAATGACGTAATACCCGTGATCGCGAGCTCCGTTAATTTAGAAAATCGCCAAGAGCTTTTACCTGCAACACGTTCACTAACATCAAAAGGAACACCCATGCGTTTATAACCCACCCACGCAAATAACCCTTTCATAAAACGCGTTCGTTCAGGAAATTGTCGCAACGCCATGACTATTTTGCGATCTAATAAACGAAAATCGCCCGCATTGCGGGGGATATCTATCTGAGTTGTTTTTTGCATCAACCAATAAAATAACCGAGCAAAATGCCGTTTAATATACGATTCAGAAACACGATGGGTACGCACACCATACACCATGTCGTAACCTTCCGCCCAATGCTGAAGAAAAACAGGCAATGTTTCAAAAGGATGTTGAAAATCTGCATCCATTAAAATGGCCACCTCTCCTGACGCATGCTCAAGACCCGCCGTTAGAGCAATTTCCTTGCCAAAATTACGAGATAAGCTCAGCAATTTAATTTGACGATTACTTTTCATCAGTGAAAAAATTTTTTCGATGGTATGATCCCGACTGCCATCATCAACCAAGATAATTTCAAAATGCTGGGTTAATTCAGACAAGGTATGGCATAGTTTTGTCAGAAACTTTTCGACCACTGCTTCTTCGTTATAAACAGGAATAATGCAGGAAATAAACAGCGTTTTCGCTTCTAAAATAGATAAACGGGTTGTTGATTGCATCTTTACGTTACTAGGATTAAGTCAAAGGAATTGATTATAGCATAGCTATCGAGGATAACGCATAGAATAAAACTCAGAACCTATTCGCCTGGCTTTGATAAGACGCGCTCAAGCTTACTAAATTTTGATCAAGCTTCTTTAAACGCTGATCTTCCATTTTTATTTTAATCTCATTGATGCGCTGCTCTACTTTAGCTTTCGTATCTAATACGTCTTGCAACGTGTGCGATAAATTTTCTTCTGATTCTGCATCAGAAAACAGCAACACTCTTAATGCATCTCGAATACATCCCTTCAATCGAGGAGCTGTAATTTTAGGGGTGTGACCTGTGATTAACGTGATCGCATTCAATTCATCTTCCAACAATAACCTCATTGAGTGAGTCGGATTTAATTCTTTATCAAATTTCCCTAGCTTTTCTTCCGTAATCAATATTTCAGTACATTCCTTTTTTACTTTATTAACGTAGAAAAGTTGCCTTCCACTGACAACATAGGCCATATTCGATTTGATTTGCGACGTATTAACCGTATTCATATCAGGTGGTGATGACATTAATACAAGACCACATTTAACAGAATCCTGACAAAAATCATGAATAGCAATTAATGCTTCCTCGAAGGGGTACCCTCCAATGCTTTTAAGAAGCGCAAGAAACTGGTCTTTTCCTTCTTCAGGCCGGGTAAAAAATCCGGGGGCCTCATATTGAGCTAGCGCGCCTTTACAAACAGCAATCACGATATCAGCAGTTCTAGACATTTAAACCTCATTCATTTCATTCAGACTCTGCTCTGTTAGTAACAGAGAAAACACTCTTCTCCGTTGAAACTCCATCCATGAAATAGTTAGCAGCATACAAGGCCTCTTCAGATAAAACAAGCTCAGACATTCCCACTTCGCTGTGCGGGAAATCCACCATCTTATTCCAGGATATCCCTTGATTGAGTTTCATTTTTTCAAAGCCAACACATAGGTCATCCCGGCATTTAATCGCTGATTTTTTAGTGAATAATTATAAATTTTAAATCCAGGTTGATTTCCAAAGATAGGACTCACCGCAGGCACACCCGATAAAGGAATTTCATCCCCATTTTCAAGAATTTGCATTTGCGACCAATCTGAATGCAAATGCGCTGTCAATATGCCCACAATACTCTCAGCAAATTGATTTAACTCTTTTTCAAACCGTTTAATATATTCTGACTTCCATAATTCAAATAACGTAAACAAACGAAAACGATGCGTCGCATAGACATCAATACTTTCAGGAATATGCATAACAATAACTGCTTTTTGTTTTTTTTCTTTCATGCTCATCAATGTTTGATGAAACCATTGCATTTCATCATTCACTCCTTTCGAAATATGTCTGCCTCGCTCTTTACGGGAAAATAAATTACTATTCAAAACGATCAACTGCAGATGATCTTTTTTGGAAAGCTCCACCGCATAATAACCCGCATTCGCAAATTGCTTTCTCATCGTCTCCCGATTCATTTTATTTTTTATTAAAGTCGACCAACGCGTCGCGGTTTCTTTGAAAAAAATACCTTGAGGGTTAGAAACATAATCACCTTGGTATGAATCATTATTTCCAACAACCATATAAACATCGATCGTTTTAAAATTAGCAGCTAATTCATCTGTCAAAAATGCGAATGTTTTCCGAACAAATGCTTGATACCCTTCAGCACTATCATCATTAGAATATTTTCTATATTCATCTCGATAATCATGCCCTAAAAAATCACCTAGTATTAAAACAAATTGGATATTTTGTTTTTCTGATATTTTTTTTGTCGCAGATAAAACAGACTTCAATAATGTATAATTCGTATCACGCCGATAAAGGGGTTTGCTTGTGTCATATCGTTCAAAAATGGAAGACCATTCCGTTGAAGAAGCTTGACGTAATTGTTGAATAAGCGGACAAGGAATCTTCTTTGCGCAACTGAAAAAAGGGTCGAAATGAATATCCGCGAGTGCTAAAAATGCAATAGTGTCCGCATCATCTTGATTTTTTATTTCACCCGCTATTGATTGAATTGATAGAAAAAAAATGATCATTAAAATGAAAACATAGAAGATGCGCCGCATCATGGTTATACCGCCCTAAAATATTGATAATATAAAAAAATCATTTGCACAAGCAAGTTGATACTTTCATTCGGATCGAAAAATTTACCTATTTCAGGTATAATCAAAACAGATAGTTAAATAAAACAATCACACCAACCGCTGAGCTGCTTCTAACAGGAAATAAGAATAAGGATGCTTCTCATGGAAATTCAAAACATCATTAAGAAAAAAAATCTGCTTCTTACAATTATTTCCTGCATCCTGCTTCTTTTATTAATTTTACTCATTCCCTTGGTAGATGGTTTTTGGTTTAAACGACATTACTTTCGTTTAATCGAAAACATCAACCAATCTGAAGATCGTTTCAATATTACAATTGAAAATTATCATTTAGGCTGGTTTCGCTCAGATGCCGTTATTAAAATTCAAAACAAACTCGCATCATCACAAATACCTTCTCATATTAAAATCGAACAAACCATTACGCATGGACCGCTTGTACGAGACAAAATAGAAAATAAAATAGTATTAGCAATGGCCAGTATTCAAAACACATTACATCTCACCGATTATATCGAAAAAGCTATCTTAGGTAAGGAAGCAAGTAAAGGCGTGCTACAAATTAACACGCTCGTCTATTTCAATGGCGAATACATGACTAAACTCAATACACCGCCTTTTACTTTTTCATTCATTCCAAAAAATTATTTTACATGGCAAGGATTGAGTGGCTCTCTGTATTTCAAAGTGGGTAATAATATGATTCAAAAAGCACGCACTGAAATCACCATCGGCGGCTTTTCAGCAGAAAGCGAATTTTTTGATAAATTCCCGGAAATGCAAATAGCGACTGACCCCATTATTATTCAAAGTGACTCGACGCTCGAACCGATTGGCCTATGGACAAGTCATTCTGAAATAAGCATTCCACGTATTGTCATTCAAAGTAAAAGTGCCATCGTGACACTAATTAATAACTTAACTATCGCCTACACAACGAATGTTGATACCAATGGCATGTACCATCTTTCTCAAAAAATGAATTTAGCAAAACTAGACATCCCTAAATGGTTTTTTGCACAAATTGCACCTGCCAGTTTTTCATTGTCAGCCAATCAATTTAATGCACAAGCATTAGCTGAATTAACCACTTATTCTCGTTCAGACGATGTTAAAAAATTATCGCCTGAACAAAAGAAACAAACTTACTCTGCTTTGATCGCTAAAACCATCACACCTGCCAGCCAAGTTAATGCCGATTTAACTTTATCGACTTCATCGGGAATTTTTTTAATCAATGGCCAATTATATTGGCCCAATCAAATACCTCTCCCGCAATCTATGAATAGCATTTATAAGAACGTTAGCATGAGAATAACAGCAAGAATGGCAGCTTCGTTAATTAATCAATTAATCATTGAATACCTTCTACCACCTGAATCTCGCAACGCAGCCATTGCCCCCCCGACAACAACGCCCCGTCCACAAATCGGGCCCACTCCTAAAGAAATTTTTAATCGAAAATTAGCTGAATTAGTACAGCAAGGCGAATTACCAACGACTATTGCTATGCAACTCATTGGCATACGCGATCAAAATCTTTCTGAAGATGAATTTAATACCCAAGTTAAAAATTTTAGGCTTTCACCCAATGCGAGTACGATCATCACTGACGCCTATAAAGAACAAAAAACGCAGGAAATAACTATGCAAACAAAGGAACAACCTTCCACTTCTATTGATCCCAAACAAACGATCATCAATCAATGGCTTGAAAAAGGATATATTGTACAAAGTGGTAGTGATTATTTAATGGAAATCACTTCGGAAAATGGTATTTTGAAAGTCAATGGTAAAGTGGTCACCAATCTACCTACTTTTCTTCCGATGAAATAGAAACAGGCTTGCTTGACGCCGACCGATAATGCCAAAATTTCGGCATAAAATAACAACACACAATGACACCTACCACACATAATACACCGCCTGATACAACGGAAGCTGTTATGCCAAAAGCAGCAGCAACCAATCCTGCTTCCGTATCGCCTAATTTTGGGCCGCTCAAATAACTAATCATTTCAATACCCGCTAGACGTCCTCGAAAATGATTGGGAATTGTTTCATTCCACATAATCGTGCGGAAAATTCCACTAATAGCATCAAATGCCCCAGCTAACGCAAGAAAAAATAAGGCAACTATAAAATGAGAGGCAAGACCAAAGAAAATAATTGAAACACCCCATAGCGTGGCCGAAATTGCAATTGCACGACCATGACGTTTAACATGCATTGTCCAGCCACTGAAAAAAGAGATCACTAACGCGCCGACAGCCGGCATAGAGTACAACAAGCCTAATGTTTTTGCTCCGCCAAAAGATAGCGCAATGGCAGGAAATAAAGCCGTCGGCATGCCAAAAATCATCGCGATAAAATCAACAAAATAAGTACCCAATAATTCTTGTCGTGAAGAAGCATATTGAATACCTTGTTTTAATGAATGCCATGTCGAATCATCGCGTTTTCCTTCTGGTTTAGGAATATGAGTCATCAAAAGTAGCGCACTCAATGAAATTAAGAAACTGATCATATCGAAAAGATAAGTGGCTGTTATTCCAAAATTCGCAATGATTAGACCACCCAACGCTGGACCGCCGATCATTCCAATACTTCCTTTTAATGACGCGAGCGCGCCAATACTAGGATAATCTTCTTTCGATACAATTTGCTGAACCATACTTTCTAATGCAGGACGATGCAACCCGTTAAAAGCAGACATGAGCGGGGATACCACAAAAATCACCCAAAGATGGGGGATTGCGAGAGAAGCATTCAATGCTAGCAATAATGCACCCGCAGCAAGAATACATTCCGTTATTAATAATAATTGTCGTCGATGATAACGATCAGCAAACACACCGCCAATTAACGCTGTCACTAACAAAGGTAATAATTGCGCCAAACTCAATAATCCCACCATCAACGTCGAATGTGTTTCTGTATAAATTTGATAAGGTAATGCAACGGCTACAATCATTGTTCCTAAAAAAGAAACCAATTGTCCGATATATAAAAAAGTAAAATTTCGATTACGACGAAAAATTGAAAAATTAAGAATCATATGAATACCTCGTCTTCATCATGTCATTCCTCACTTCATTCGGAAAACACTGTGTCACAACCATCTCTTCGCTTAGAAAATTCGAGTGCAAATGAAAAATCAAAAAAGCTCTTTTGAAATACTTGTGGTTAGATCAATTATTTTTTACAAATAAAACGCGGAATGGAAGCGTCTGACGAGCCATTGCAAAAAATAATCGGTCTAACCACAGACATCTCGAAAGAACCACCATCAATCAAATTGACATTTGTTCGCGTTATATTTAGGAGGGCTCAAAGGATCTAGAGGAATACAATCCGTTCTTTTAGGCCTTTTTTCTCCAGGCCTGTTTGGTTCATTTTCACCACCTGCGATAACCCATCCTGTATTAGCTTTGATTGTCACAGGGCTAACCGTATCCAAAACAAAACTACAACTTTCAGAACCCGGTGACGGAGAAACCACCGTATACTCACAACTCACGATTCCTTCAGAATCACCCACAATCGATGCATGATTAAAAATAACCTGACCATCTAAGACACAAGAAGCAGAATCTCCTACCATCTTAAAACCATCCGGTAGATTTTTACGACCAACAGGCCCTAATTTTGCAGGATCAGGACAGACATCTGCAAAAACGATACTCTGACATAATAATAACCCAATCGCTAAGCTCACTTTCATATTCATGCAAAGGATCCTATTTAACCTCATAGATAATCACATAGAAATGAAGGCACACGCTCTTCTAGCCAATAACGAGGACGCCAAGGATATTTGCCTGCCACAAACCCAACATGCCCGCCATACTCCGTCACTTCTAATTTTACAAAAGGTGATAATTCACTATCATTCGGAATCACATCTTCTGTCATGAACGGATCATCTTTTGCATGCAATACTAATGTCGGCACTTGAATATTTTGCAGATATTGTCGACTACTGGTCGTTTTATAATATTCATCAACACTACGAAATCCATGTAAAGGGACGGTATATTTATCATCAAAATCACGAATCGTTTGTATGCGCGACAAACTGGAGGGATCAATCGATGAAGGAATATGCTGAAATTTATGCTGCAATCGTTCACAAACACATTTCAACAAATACCATTGATAAAATCGCGAAAATCCTTGCTGAATTCGATCGGCTGCTTTGTGCAATTCAAATGGAACTGAAATCGCGATCGCTGCTTTTAATGGATTTTTTTCCCCTGTTTCCCCTAACCACTTCAACAAAATATTGCCGCCTAATGAATAACCAATGACTGCCAGTGATAACGTTGATTCGCGCGCCAATAACATCCGTATAATAAAATCAACATCGCCCGTATCACCTGAATGATATCCTCTCGGTAATCGATTAGGCTCACCACTACACCCACGAAAATGCATAAACACACCACGCCAACCTTGCTGACTAATGGTGTGCAACATGCCTTTTGCATAATGTGATTCAAGTGAACCTTCGAAACCGTGCAAAATTAATACTGTTGGAGCAGATGATTTTTCTTTCCCAATCCAAGTAAGATCAATAAAATCTCGATCCGGCAATTCAATTCTTTCGCGTTCCAATGATAAATTTTTTATTTCATGGCGAAAAATAGCAGGCCATAATGTTTGTAAATGAGAATTCAGTAGCCACCATGCTGGTTTAAAGTCTTGTTTGCTCATGACGTTACCGTTTGCATTCCTTGCCTTAGAGCAGCCAATTAACCACTGAGGATGTGCTCAAATAAAATGAACACTGATGAGTCACGAAACACTTTTATTTTAACATTATCCAAAATGATATAAAAGTCCGAGCATCGCTTCATTATTACTGGGTGATATTTTCGTTCCCAATAACGTATCTGATGAACCATATGCCGTGTGAATCACTTCACCTCTCAACCCAACATGATTGGAAAGCGCTGTTTCAAATCCGAGACCGTAATGCACGCCATTGTACCAATCTGTGTGTGATGTGCTATAAAGCGTCGCAGCTGAGCCATACTCTAGGGTCTTCATGAAGGTTCTAGTAAATCCTAACCGAAAATAGAGCAATGCTGATTCATTTATTTGAATACCAGGCAATAAACTAGCGCCATAACTACCACGAACGCTGGTGCTCGTATGATAGGTAAGCACTGATCCCATCACGATGGAGGTGTTATCATCACTTGCATGGCTGAAATGACCGAATGCTTCGCCCGCAAAATAAAACCAATCAAAATAGCGGCCATACCCAACAAAAATACTGCCCTTGATACCATTCGCCGTTAAGTTGGGATTTGCAAAAACGTTGCCACTCGCCGCATCTAACACATTGAGATTTTGGTGAATCCGATAAACATCATCGCCCAACCCTAACCCAACATACACACCATCGTTTAATACGCGTTGTGACACGGGACAAGTGATTTCTAATTTTTCACCTTTCATATCAGCCGTATGAATTGCCAATACCGTTGTTGATAATAAAGACAATAAAATAGTTGAGATGGCGATGGCTATTTTTTTCATATAAAATCCCTTGTTTTTGTAATTTTATGAACAAGCATTTTGCTAAAAACAGAAACACATAAAAGCGCGTTATCATAACTTATTCAATAAAGATGAGGGAAGAAGATTCATGAAAAATACAATGTTTCTAATGATACTACTCAGTATCGGGCTCGGTATTTTGGGCGGCGTATTTTTTCCACAACCCATGATTACCATTAGTTGGATTGGTACACTTTTTATCAATTTATTAAAACTAATCGTCTTACCCTTAATTTTTTGCGCCCTCGTTAGTGCCATTACATCACTCGGTGATATACGACGTCTTGGCTCTATTGGCACCTATACATTGGGTTATGTTTTGCTGAGCGTTTCGATTGCAGTTGTCATCGGCCTTGTTTTATTAAATGTATTCAAACCTGGCATCGGGATTCCACCCAGTTTAATCATGGCTAATGCCACCCCCATGGATTTAAAACCGATTCCTTTCTCCTCCTATCTTTTATCACTCTTTCCACCGAATATCATTGCCGCTGCTGCAAAATATGAAATCATGCCTATTGTTTTTTTCAGCATTGTTTTCTCTATCTCTTGTATTTCAGTTGGAAAAACAGCGCAACCCGTCATTGCTTTTTTTGTAGGCTTGCGCGATGTGCTCATCAGAATGATTATTTGGTTAATGTATTTAACACCCATCGGTTTATTTTCATTACTAGGCACTGCCGTTGCAGAAGCATCGATTCAACATTTATTATTACAAAGCTTAAATGGCATGCTGATATTCATCGCCATTTTTTTATGCGGTTTATTATTTCAAATTACTTGGCAACTCATCCTTGTTTCTATCCTCACACGACAAAGCCCTCGAAAATTATTATCGAATGCTTCGAATGCTTTATTAACTGCTTTTGCCACATCAAGCTCGATGGCGACATTGCCTGTTACTTTATTAGTTGCAAAAAAACAACACATTGATGACGATGTCGCACGCTTCGTCTTACCTTTAGCAACCACCATTAATCTTGCGGGCACCGCCATGTACGAAGCTGTCTCTGCACTTTTCTTTTGTCAAATATTAGGATTTCATTTATCCATTCCCGCGCAAATCGGTGTCTTCTTAACAGCGATTGTTGCAGGCATGGGTGCTACAGGCATCCCCGAAGGTGGGTTGATTACCATGGTAATGGTATTACGCAATGTCAGCGTCCCGACGTCAGCCATTGGCTTACTACTACCGTTTGATCGCATACTCGATCGTTTTCGCACAATGACGAATGTATGGGGCGATTTAGCTTGCGCAGCAACCGTCGATCATTTTCAAAAGAAATCGCAGAAAACAATGAATGCATCGTCATAAATCATGATTCGTTTGTATCATTTTTTTCAGCGATAGAAAGATTAGCGTGTATTGAAACAAATTGCGCACCAACAACCATTAAGAAAAGAATGCCAAATGTCATCAGAATAATTCTTTTTGACATGAGATCGTCTCCATAGAGGGATCTTTCAGTTTGCAACAAAATGAATACCCTTGTCTGTTGGTAGGTTTACTGATGAGAATAAGGAGTTTGCCTGTTGGCCCAAAAAAAAACGCCGTTGATTCTAATAAAAAAAAGAAAAACCAATTGGTTACATTAAAGAATTTAAGCGATACTTTCTCGCAAGCTTTTTGCAAAAACTAACGCATCTTCCTTGCCTGGCACGCTAGGATAATAATTTTTACGCTCACCAACTAAATGAAATTTCATATTTCGATAGAGTCGAATGGCACGTGAATTCGATTTTCTGACTTCCAAATAAGCAATTCCTGCGCCATATTTTTGTGCTTCAGATAGAGCATAATCCAATAATTTTTTTCCTAACCCTTGATGTTGATAATCTTGTGCAATACACAAATTGAGAATATGGCATTCCGTAGAAGACAATGAAACGAGAATGAAGCCAACCATTTTTTTATCCATATCAACCGCCCAACCGATATAACCTGATTGAAAACACACTTTAAATGTATCTTCCGTCCAAGGTGCAACTTGCACTGCTTGTTCGATCGCAACCAATTGTGACAAATCAGATTTTGATAAATTGCGTAACATGACTGGCCTTTTAGAGCTCTTCCGGGAGAGTCTCTTTGATATCATCCATGATTATCTTAATTTTACCGCCAACTCTTATTTAAAATAAATCAATTTATAGCGCTTTCAATCAGATTAAAATGTGGCTCCTCCGGCAACTCTTCCGACATTGCTGTGGTTAGAGCCATGATGTTTGCAAGTAAAGCGCAGGAGGGCGGAGCCCGACGAGCCATTGCAAACATCATGGCTCTAACCACAGCAATGTCGGAAGAGTTTAAAATATGCTACATTAACCTTTCATTCTTTTACATTGAGCAAACCACCTCTCATGCCCTACCGACTCACTAAAATTTACACACGCCAAGGTGATGAAGGCTACACAACGTTAGCCGACAACCGCATTTCCAAAGATGATTTATTAATCGAAGCACTCGGTACGATTGATGAATTAAATTCTGCCATTGGTTTGATTATTTCTCTGAAAATAAATGATGAGAAAGTGGAAGCTTTTCTCACTGAAATTCAACATGAATTATTTGATTTAGGCGGAGAATTACATACACCTGAGCACATCACCATCACGCCTGACAAAATTGCGTATTTAGAACGAACACTCGATAGTTGGAACCAGACATTACCTCCATTAAAAGAATTCGTCTTGCCTCGTGGCAATCCGCAAACAGCGGCAACACATCTTGCACGTACCATTTGTCGTCGCGCAGAACGATGTTTGGTGCGATCACATCGGCAAGTAGCACTCGGCAACCCTGATATCTTGAAATATCTTAATCGTCTGTCCGATGTTCTCTTTGTTACTGCTCGCGTGCTGGCACGTGAAGGGAAAGAGAAGGAAGTTTTGTGGGAACACGAACGGTGAACACACACACTTCCTTCCTAGCACTTTTTTAATTTTTTACTTTTTCTTCTTTTTTCTTCGGCAAATATAAATCCGTAATCGTTCCTTCGAAAACTTCCGCCGCCATCACGATGGTTTCAGATAAGGTAGGATGAGGATGAATTGTCAACGCAATATCATCAACATCACAACCCATTTCGATAGCTAATGCCATCTCACCCATTAATTCACCTGCATTAGGGCCGACGATCCCTGCCCCAATGACACGATGCGTCGCTTCGTCGAAAATGAGCTTCGTCATCCCTTCACTACGACCAATACTTAATGCACGACCACTGGCAGCCCAAGGAAAAACACCTTTGCCATAAGCAATGCCTTTTGCTTTTGCTTCACTTTCCGTGATACCAACCCATGCCACTTCAGGATCGGTATAAGCAACACCAGCAATACACTTGGGATCAAAATAATGCTTCAAGCCGGCAATCACTTCAGCCGCTACACGGCCTTCAGGAATCGCTTTATGGGCAAGCATTGGATTACCTACCACATCACCAATTGCAAAAATATGCGGTACATTCGTGCGTTGTTGTTTGTCGACAGGAATAAATCCACGCTCATTAACATTGACACCCGCTTTCGCGGCATCCAATTCATCGCTATTAGGTCGTCGACCTACTGCGCTTAGAATGCGATCGAATTTTTGTGGATCCTTTGGTGCATTTTCACCTTCAAATGTCACATATAATCCATCTTTTTTTGCCTCTACTTTCGTCACTTTCGTTTTGAGATAAATAGCTTGATAACGTTGTTTGATACGTTTATAAAGCGGCATCACCACATCATTATCTGCGCCTGGAATAATTTGATCCATTAATTCAACGATCGTGATATCAACACCTAATGCGTGATAAACGGTTGCCATTTCAAGACCAATAATACCACCACCAATCACTAACAGACTGCCGTCAATTTTTTCCAACTCTAACGCACCCGTTGAATCAATAATACGTTTATCGTCCGGCAAAAAGGGCAACTTAACGGGACGCGAACCAACGGCAATAATCGCTTGTTCAAATTGAACTGTTTCTTTTTTTCCATCTGATAGTGTCACTTGAATTTCTTTGTCAGAAATAAATCGACCCGCACCCTGCATCACATCCACTTTGCGTTGTTTGGCTAGCATTTTCAAACCACCTGTGAGCTTAGTAACCACACTGTTTTTCCATGCAACCAACTTCTTGGAATCAATTTTCGGTTTGCCAAACTGGATACCGTGCTCTGACATTTCAGTCGCTTCATCCATGACTTTGGCTGCATGCAATAAAGCTTTCGAAGGAATACAACCGACATTCAAACACACACCCCCTAACGATCCTTCGCGCTCGACTAATATGACTTTCTTACCTAAATCTGCTGCGCGAAATGCAGCGGTATACCCACCTGGCCCACTACCTAAAACAATTACTTCAGTTTTGATCGTCATGTGTTTTTTCCTTTTAAAATCTACAACAACAAATTGCGAATGTCAGATAACATATTTGATAAATGCACCATAAAACGTGCCCCTTCCGCACCATCAATCACACGATGGTCATACGATAATGAAAGCGGTAGCATTAAACGCGGCACAAATTCACCTTCTTGATAAACCGGTTGATAGGAGGATTGAGAGACACCTAATATCGCGACTTCTGGAAAATTGATAATAGGGGTAAAAGCCGTTCCGCCAATTCCACCTAAACTAGAAATTGAAAAACAACCTCCTTGCATGTCCCCTGGCATTAATTGT
>CAYTKY010000016.1:0-29085 GCA_964438435.1 uncultured Coxiellaceae bacterium
GTGAAGAACAAAGTGGCGATATGCAAGAAATTGGCTTTACCCTTTATATGGATTTATTATCACGCGCCGTTGATTCTTTAAAAAATGGGAAAGAACTTGATTCAAACAAAACATTTTCATCTTCTCAATCTGAGATTGATTTACACATCGCCACATTGATTCCAGAAGCTTATTTAAATGATGTTGAATTACGATTGCAATTTTACAAACGCATTGCGAATGCAAAAAGCATAACGGAGTTAGATGAAATTCAAGTTGAAATGATTGATCGTTTTGGCTTATTACCTATTCCACTCAAACAATTATTCGCCATCACCGAATTAAAACAAAAAGCGAATGCGTTAGGAATTATTAAAATCGAGGCAAATGAAAAAGGTGGAAAATTAGAATTTATCGAAAAACCGCATGTTAAGCCCGAAACAATTATCACGCTTATTCAAACTCAGTCACATCGTTTCAAGCTAGATGGGCCGATGCGCTTACGATTTACGTTAGACAAGCATGAAGCGCCTGACAGAATTCAATTGGTTGATTCGATTTTAAACAAATTGGCCTGATGATTTTAGATTGCTAATTTCAAAACGAACCATATAATGCTTCTACATGATAAGGGCATATAAAAAATAGTCATCACCCTGAAAGAGGATTTATTTTTATGTTTCAACGATATAAATATACACCCATTAACGAGACCCCTGATAACAAAACGATCGCAAAGAACGTTCTGTATGGTTTATGTGGCCTCATCACGTTAGTCTTTGGTGGATATGGTTTGTATGTTGAAATAAACTATTTATCAAATTCTGCCAATTCAACGCAAGCGAACACTACTCATCCTAATTCAAGCGCTCACCATTCTCCTCTTTTCGTAGGATCTCATACTTTAAAAAATACGAGCCATCTTTTATCTCCTAATGAATTATTATTACTAGCAACTTTTATTCTCGTGGCAACGATAATGAAAACGATCACACCCCATGACCATCCACAAAATAGAGCAGAAGAATTAAATGAGGAAGAAAAAGTTTCAACAGGACGCTCTTTTTCTTTTTAATCACAAATAGAAACTGCATAAAAATAGTATCGTGCGCTGCGGGAAAATACGCTAGGATCGAAAAAATATGTATAAAGCTATTCAGTTTAGTAAATTGGATTGATTAGACTCATCGATGGCCGTTTTTTTCGTTTTTAAGGTTTCAGATACAAAAAACGTAATCCCATAAAATAGAGATCGATTAATACTGCGCCCTAAACTCCCTCGGCATTTATCATACAAAGATAAATCCTGATAAAAAGATTTCGCAAGCTGATAAAAAGATTGAGTTGTATTTTTACAAACATACGTTTGAAAATTTATCACTGGCATAATAACCGGCTGCACTGCAAACGTTGCACTGAATGCTGCTATTGCTTTCACTGTAGGCTCATCCATCGATTGAGGAAATAATGGCTGGATGATTTCGTTGGTCTTATAAATACCGCAAAATGTAATCATGCTACTCCAAAAAATACGCGGCATTGTAGCGAGCATAATGCGTGCAAATTCTCTCGGCATGCAATGATTAGGATGATTGACGCCTAAATAAGCATGCACTTTAAGGTATTCACCGTGACTTGTTAGCATGGTTTCAAAAGGTGTGCAAATCACTGCGCCCAACATGCCCATTTTAAAAGGAGAAAGATTGGCATGATAATGTTCGATATAATTAATCACACCCATATTAGACGCAGATTTACCGATGGTCTGCGCTAATCCCGTTTTAAAAAAAGATTGGTTCAATTGATAAAGAGAAGAAGGCCTCATATTATTCCAATAAATTTCCTTATAAGACTTTGTATTGCCGGGTTGAGACGCATCATAATATGATTTTTCGAGTGGCCAGGTGACCCACCGACCCAATACCCCAATCACAGTACCTTTAAACAATACCACTAATTTTTCTAACTGATTATTTAAGAGCAGCGGATTGTTTTGTTCGCGAGAATTCATACGACCCCTCTAAGAAAGTAACCATTCTATAAAAACTCACCCTATTTCTTACGATGAAATCCGGAATTTTGAAATATACATAATAAATGCCCATATCGCAATTAAACAACTTAACATCATTGGCAACATAACAGAATAAACAATCAAAAAACCACCAATTAAGCAAATGATCGCGTCACCCAACATGCGCAAACTCAATTGCGAACCCATGACTTCACCTTGAATTGTTCTTTCGGCTGAATCAGAAATATGAATAGTCATATTGGTATTGACAGTGGCAATACATAATCCAATAAAAGCAAACAGTAAAAAAATAAAAATTTTCGATGGAAAAAAAATCATGAAAGCAAAACTGATCGCCGTCATCAAGATACCCGATCTAATCACATATCGAATAGAAAAATAAATCGACAAATGATGCGACAACCAACTTGCACCAATCGCTAATGAAAAAGATAACGCTGCATTATAAATAGCAATACCCGCAGGCGTCATCAACCATAATCCCGTTAAGTAAACAGGACCGAACTCATAAAAAATATCGACTGAAAATGTAAAAACAGTGCTAATGATTAATAAATATTTTAATGTTTCACTTTTTTGAAATAATAGTTTAAATCGTGCGACTAAATTGAATCGCTGCCAAATAGTAATTTCATGCGATATGTTTGTTTGTATTTTTTCAGATAATTTGATAGCCGATAAAACCATCGCAGCCATAGAAAACAACATGGCAATATAGAAAGGAAAAGCAAAAGAAAACCAAGGAACAATCGCTGAATCAGAAAGAAATCCACCGATTAATGGACCCATCACATAACCAATCGCCGCCATCCCATTAATTCTACCGATACTTTTATATTTATTTATATTTTCTAAATCAGTCGCCATTGCTCTAACGATCGCTAAATTACCTTCCATGAGCCCTGTGAGAAAACGACTTAATAACAATACCCACAACCAATTAAACTGCAATGATAATGCCGACAAACCATATCCCAACACACTTCCGAACAAACTCAACATCAGCATTCGTTTACGCCCGTATCGATCGGAACAACCGCCCAAGATAGGTGAGCCTATAAATTGACCGAAGGGATAAGCTGCTAGCGCTATTCCAAGAAAAATACTGCGAGCATGTTGATGCCATGTGAATGGAATAATTTGATTATTTTCTGGATGCAAAAATAAAGGTGGAAAAATAGGATAAGCAATCGATGCACCAATAAATCCAAAAAAAACGATGAATAAGATAATCCATAATTGTTGTCTTTCCTGCCGATGAGACATAAAGTACCCAAATAGAATTTATAATAAACTTCTAGTGTTTCACTATTCCGACATTTAAGGAATAAATAATGCCATCATTTTTCGAATATTCAAAAGAAGTACAAACAGCGATACAACAAAAAAAACCAGTCCTTGCACTAGAATCAACCATTATCACGCATGGGCTGCCCTACCCTCATAATTTAGAAATGGCACACTGTGTTGAAGCCCTCTCTCGAGAGCAAGGTGCCGTACCCGCAACGATTGCAATCATGAATGGAAAAATAAAAATTGGTTTAAGTGAAGATGAATTAAAACAATTAGTGCATGATCAATCTGTCATCAAAGCCAGCCGACGCGATATACCTTTTATATTAAATGAAAAATCAAATGCAGGCACCACGGTCGCTGCTACTTTGTTTTGCGCTCATCATGCAGGAATTAAAGTATTTGCAACCGGCGGCATTGGCGGCGTACATCGTGGAAATGACGAAGACATTTCTGCCGATTTAATTGAATTAGCTCGCACGCCACTTGCTATTGTTTGTGCTGGCGCAAAAATAATTTTAGATTTACCCAAAACACTCGAATTTCTCGAGACATTTAGTATCCCCGTCATTGGTTATCGAACACATATGCTTCCTGCTTTTTATACAGCACAAACAAATTACCGATTACCTACACGGGTAGATGATATTAAAACTTTGGCAAACATAGTATCAATTCATTGGCAATTAGGTTTATCTTCCGGTGTGTTAATTACCAACCCTATCCCCCTTGAAGATGAAATTCCTGCTAACGAAATCGAACCGGTGATCAATCAAGCGCTAGAAAAAGCCCATGAACAATTGATTACAGGAAAAGCCGTGACACCTTATTTGTTAACTGAATTATGTCACGCAACAAAAGGCCAAAGTTTAAAAGCGAATCTTAGTTTAATTAAGCACAATGTGCGTTTAGGGGCTGAGCTTGCTTGCGAACTAGCTTATTTCAAGTAATCGTTAACAACTCAAATAAAAACAGCGTGGAGACAGAGAGAAGGAAACCCCGCAGTTTTGCTGCGGGGAAACTTGATTTTTATCGACAAAAAATGAAGAGAAATTACTTGCCTTCGTTTTCTTTATCTTCAGCACCACTGATGTGATCTTTAAACAAATCACCCAAGGTTGTCTTCAGACCAGAATCCGATGATTTTTTCTTCTTACTGGTAGCAGAAGTAGATGTCGCTGCTGCTTTAGTTGATTTAGCCGTTGTTGCTTTCTTGCTAGTAGATGCTTTCACATCTTTAGCCTTCAATGAAAGTGCAATCGCATGGACCTTTCTATCTGCTCCCATGATTCTTGCTTCAACCGTATCTCCCAGTTGGAATTTAGTGCGGACATCATCGATTTTTTCAGCACTAATTTCAGTTGCACGCAACACACCACGAATACCTTCACCAAATTCGATCATTGCTTGCTTTTGATCAACTTCAACGACTTTACCTGTGACCATCGCGCCTTTTTCGTTTTCTGCCAGGAAATTAGCTAATGGATCTTCTGCTAATTGTTTCAATCCTAAAGCGATACGCTCACGTTCCACATCAATTGCCAGAATGATTGCTTCCAATTCATCCCCTTTCTGATATTTACGCAACGTTTCTTGTGCTTCAGCTTCGTTCCAAGCGATATCCGAAAGATAAATCAAGCCATCAATTCCGCCTTCTAATTCAAGGAAGATACCAAAATCGGTAATCGATTTAGTCTTTCCTCTGACATGTTCGCCTTTCTCATGATTTTCAGCAAAAGCAGCCCATGGATTGGCTATGCATTGTTTGATGCCTAATGAAATACGACGTCGTTCGGAATCCACATCTAAAACCATCACTTCAACTTCCTGACCCAAGTGTACGACTTTATTAGGATTTACGTTCTTGTTAGTCCAATCCATCTCAGAAACATGAACTAACCCTTCAATGCCTTCTTCAATTTCGACGAAGCAACCGTAATCAGTAATATTGGTCACGCGGCCACTGATTTTAGTACTAACAGGATAGCGCTGACTAATATCATGCCATGGATCACCGCCCAATTGTTTCAAGCCTAACGAAACGCGGACATTTTCACGATCAATTTTCAGAACCCTTACTTTAATCTCATCGCCTATATTAAGGATTTCACTAGGATGTTTGATGCGTTTCCAAGACATGTCCGTAATATGAAGCAAGCCATCAACACCACCTAAATCAATAAAGGCACCATAGTCAGTGAGATTTTTAACCACACCTTTCACTTCGTCACCTTCGTTAATGTTTTCAAGCACAGCCGCTCGCTCAACATTAGTTTCAGCTTCAAGCACTGCTCGACGAGAAACAACGATATTATTTCGTTTTGGATCTACTTTAATGACTTTAAATTCGAATTCTTTACCTTCGAAACTTTCAGGATCACGAATCGGCTTCACATCCACTAAAGAACCAGGTAAGAAGGCTCTCACTTTATTCACTTCAACCGTAAATCCGCCCTTCACTCGACCAATCACCACACCGCGAATGGTTTCTTTTGACTCATATGCACGCTCGAGATGCGACCATGATTCAAGACGTTTTGCGCGTTCGCGTGACAGTCTTGTACTACCAAAACCATCTTCTAATACTTCAAGCGCTACTTTCACTTCATCGCCAATCTTGATTTCGATAGTGCCTGTTTCATCATAGAATTGGTCGATAGGAATATACGATTCGGATTTCAATCCAGCATCAACAACCACGTATTTATCTTCAATTCTCTCAACAGTGGCTGGAATAATGGCGCCGGGTAACATGGGGGTATCGGTTAAACTTTTTTCGAATAATTGCGCAAAAGACTCGTTTGTATTTTGTTTCACTTGAAAACCTCTTACATTCACCTTCTTTGCAGCTAGCTTGCCTAGCTCAAACAGAAAATGAGGTCAGTTAGTATTTGAAAATAGCTTACAAATACTATGGTTTATATTCTTCACTCTGCTAGCCCAGCAACAAAATCAATCTTTTTTAGATCTGAGATAGCAGGAAAGGCCTTTTTTAATTCGATCTCCGATATAATTTTTTCAACTACTTCTTCGACCGACAAATGATCCGTATCAATGGAAATCGCATCTTCCGCTGGCTTGAGAGGAGCCACGACTCGCTCTTTATCTCGTTTATCCCGCTCTTGCAATTCCCTGATAAGGTCGCCTAGGTTAACATTAATGCCCTGTGCCTTCAACTGATTGTAGCGCCTAAAAGCACGCTCTTCTGGGCTAGCTAGCAGGAAAATCTTCAATTCTGCATCCGGAAAAATAACAGTTCCCATGTCTCTGCCATCAGCAACCAAACCAGGCGCCATACGAAAAGCGCGTTGTCTGCTTAACAAAGCACTGCGAACACCTGGGAAAACAGCAATCATAGAAGCAGCATTCCCATTTTGTTCCGTGCGAATAGCTTCAGTGACGTCTTCGCCTTCTAAAATAATTTTTGGAAGTGAGCTTTTTTGTGCAATAAATTGAACATCTAAATGCTCTGCTAATGCCTGCAACGCTTTTTCATTATCAAGCGCAACACTGTGCTTTTGGGCTGCCCATGCTAACACTCTATATAACGCGCCACTGTCCAAAAAATGCCACCCTAATCGCTTGGCAAGTACTTGCGTCACCGTCCCTTTTCCTGTGCCACTTGCACCATCAACGGTAATGACCGGTTGCTTGAGGTTCATTCCCCATTTTCTCCTTTAATATTCGCAATACGCTCAAGGCTTACTAACATTTCACCTTCACTTAATTGAATCAAACGAACACCTTGCGTATTGCGCCCAATTAATGATATTTCAGCAACTGGTACACGAACCAAGGTACCTTTATTGCTAATCAACATCACTTCATCTTCCTGATTCACTTGAATTGCGCCAACAACGTTACCATTACGTTCGTTTACCTGAATAGAAATGACGCCTTGTCCACCTCGACCACTGATTCGGTATTCATCCAAGGCGGTTCGCTTCCCATAACCATTTTCAGTGGCCGTTAAAATATCGGCATCACGGGAAACAATCAGCGACACCACCTTTTGATTATCTTGTAATTTGACGCCACGAACACCCGCAGCTTGACGACCCATACAGCGAACTTTTGCCTCAGGGAATCGAACCGTTTTACCCGCATCGGTAAATAACATAATATCGTGATTACCATCTGTAATATCGGCTTGCACTAAATAATCGCCTTCATTCAATGCGATTGCGATAATCCCCGATGAGCGTGGTCGCGAAAAATCCACCAATGAAACTTTTTTCACTAACCCCATGGATGTCGCCATCACCACATACTGATTCTCAAGGTATTCGCGAACAGGCAAGAAAGCATTGACCTTCTCCCCTTCGGATAAAGGTAATAGATTAATAATCGGTCGCCCACGTGCCGTACGATTCGCTTGAGGAATTTGATAAACTTTAAGCCAATAAACTTTTCCACGATTAGTAAAACATAAAACAGTATCGTGCGTACGTGCTGCAATTAAGTATTCAACAAAATCTTCTTCCTTCATCGATGTGGCTGATTTTCCACGTCCACCGCGATGTTGTGCCTGATAAATACTAATTGACTGTGTTTTAACATACCCTTCGTGAGACAACGTAACGACAACTTCTTCATCAGGAATTAAATCTTCAATTAAGACTTCGCCTTCTTCCGTTGCTACAATTTCAGTACGCCTGTCATCGCCAAACGTAGCTTTCACTTCAGTTAATTCATCACGAATGACTTGCATTAATCGGATAGGATTTTGCAAAATTTCCGTTAATTGTTTGATTAGCACTAGTAACTCTTTGTGCTCACCAATAATTTTATGTTGCTCAAGGCCCGTCAATTTATTGAGTCGCATATCTAAAATGGCCTGCGCTTGTTCGGGTGACAAACGATAGCCATCATCTGATAAGCCATACATTTCTGTCTGATGCGTTAATTCATCTTGCACACCTGCGCGAGATAAAATTTCGACGGTTTGCATTGCTTGCCAAGGACGGGCCATCAGTTGTATTTTTGCATCGCCCGAATCTTTTGCTGCCTTGATCAAAGCAATCATCGCATCAATATTTGCCAGCGCAACCGCTAAACCTTCTAAAATATGAATACGATCACGCGCTTTACGTAAATCAAACATGGTACGACGTGTGACAAATTCTCTTCGATGACGAATAAATGCTTCGATCAATTGTTTGAGATTAAGTACCTTAGGCTGCCCATCAGCTAACGCAACCATATTAATGCCATACACACTTTGTAATTGAGTATGCGCATATAAATTATTTAAAATAATATCTGTATTTTCACCGCGACGAATCTCTACCACGACACGCATACCTTGTTTGTCCGATTCATCACGTAACGCAGAAATACCTTCTATTTTCTTTTCCTTTACTAATTCTGCAATCCGTTCAACTAAGCGTGCTTTATTTACTTGATAAGGTAATTCAGTAACGATAATACGTTCTTTATTTGATTTTTCATCTGTTTCAATATGCGTTTTTGCACGCACAACCACCCGGCCCCTGCCTGTATGATAAGCTTCAAAAATGCCATTTTTTCCCTGAATAATAGCACCCGTTGGAAAATCAGGCCCTGGTACATGTTGCATTAAATCGCTAATAGTCAATTCAGGATTATCGATGAGCGCAATGCAAGCATGAATAATTTCAGACAGATTATGCGGTGGAATATTAGTCGCCATCCCGACCGCAATGCCTGATGATCCATTAACTAATAAATGCGGCACTTTCGTTGGTAAAACAACGGGCGCCATTTCTGTTTCATCATAATTCGGAACAAAATCAACCGTTTCTTTTTCAATATCGGCTAATAAAGCATGGGCAAAACGCGACATGCGGATTTCGGTATAACGCATTGCCGCTGCCGCATCACCATCGATAGAGCCAAAATTTCCTTGGCCATCAACCAACAAATACCGCATTGAAAACGGTTGCGCCATGCGAACAATGGTGTCATAAACCGCCGTGTCACCATGCGGATGATACTTACCAATGACATCACCGACGATACGTGCCGATTTTTTATAAGCCTTATTCCAATCATTCCCTAATTCATGCATAGCAAACAATACACGTCGATGAACGGGCTTTAACCCATCACGCACATCGGGTAATGCACGCCCTACAATGACGCTCATTGCATAATCAAGATAAGATTTTTTTAACTCGGTTTCGACACTAACTTTCTGAACTTCTTTGGCGATTAAATTATCCATAGTGGCTGCATTTTTAGTTAATTTTTAACTGTGGAATTGTATCACAAATGATGGCTTTTTTATACGTAAAATTTCGACACACGCATTTTAAATGCCAATAGAGAGATTATTTCAATCGCGCATTAAGCCTGTACATGGTCAGTAGAATTTTTCAGAGCACGTCTTAAAATTTTACCCACATTGGTTTTCGGGAGATCCTGCACAAATTCAATATATCGGGGAACTTTGTAGGGCGTTAAATGTTCTCGACAAAAGTGAAGCACGCTTTCAGCTGTTAAATTCGGATCATCTTTAACAACAAAAGCCTTAGGAACTTCACCTGAATTTTCATCGTTTACGCCAACAATAGCCACTTCTCGCACGCCCGGTATTTTGACAATGACATCTTCAATTTCGTTAGGATAAACATTAAATCCAGAAACGAGAATCATATCTTTTTTACGCTCTAATATTCGAACAAACCCCTGCTGATCCACCATTGCAATATCGCCTGTCAACAACCATCCTTCTTTGTTAAACACCTTCGCTGTTTCAGCTGGATTATTCCAATAGCCCTTCATTACTTGAGGTCCTTTAATAACCAATTCCCCTGGATGACCTAAAGAAACCTCATGGCCATCGTCATCTAAAATTGCGATTTCTGTCGACGACACGGGTAGCCCAATGGTTCCATTATAGGCTTTTAAATAGCTAGGATTAATTGTTACACAAGGTGAAGCTTCTGTCAGACCGTAAGCTTCCAACAAAGGCGCATGCGTCACCGCTTGCCATTTGTCTGCAATCGCTTTTTGCACAGCCATTCCGCCGCCTAAAGCAAGATGCAAATCACTAAAATCAAGTTTTGCGAAATTTGGGTTTTTTAAAAGAGCACAAAATAATGTATTGACACCCGTAATGGCAGTAAATTTAAATTTACTCATTTCTTTTATCATTTCAGGAATATCGCGTGGATTCGTGATCAATACATTCAAGCCACCTAATTTTGAAAAAAATAGGCAGTTCGCCGTCAATGAAAAAATATGATAGAGAGGCAATGCCGTAATAATAATTTCTTCTTTAGCAATAAGAATATCTTTAAACCACGCGTCAGCCTGTTGAATATTCGCTATAATATTACGATGCGTTAGTATCGCACCTTTCGACACACCGGTTGTTCCACCCGTATATTGTAAAAATGCCGTGTCTGAATTTGTTATTGGAACAGGTGTTAACGCAATGTTTTTTCCTTTAGAAAGCGTTTGTTTAAAATCGATAGCCTGCGGAATATCCCAATGCGGAATTTTTTTATAAATATATTTTAAAACAAAATGAATCATCCAAGCTTTGATGGGCGGGAACATGTCCCCCAACCGAGTCACAATAATATTTTTTAATCGCGGTGTATGCGGCAAAGCTTTTTGCACTGTTTCTGCAAAATTTGCCATAACCACGATGGTTTTTACTTCAGCATCATTGAGTTGATGAACTAGCTCTGCCGGCGTGTAAAGTGGATTCACATTGACGACAATCAAGCCTGCTCGTAATGCCCCCAACATCGCAATGGGATATTGCAATATGTTAGGCAACATAATTGCCAAACGATCGCCTTTTTTTAATTTTAATTCATTTTGAAGATAGGCTGCAAAATCTCGACTATATTGATCAATTTGATCGTATGTAAGCGTCACACCCATGTTATAGAAAGCAGGACGATTACGAAATTCATGGTAAGTTTTCTCGAAAACTTCAACAAGGGACTGATAAGCATCAGGATTAATTTCAGCAGGTACCCCAGAAGAATAATTTTTCAGCCAGATCTTTTCCACACACAATTCCTTTACGAATATGCAAGCATTCAACTCCTACATTCTTCGCTTTACCACATGAATGCTTACAATAATTAAAATCGGGACGGCCGGATTTGAACCGGCGACCACTTGCGCCCCATGCAAGTACGCTACCAGGCTGCGCCACGCCCCGAATAATATGGAAATAAAACCTATCTAACCGCTGGCTAGCTTTTAAACAAAAGACGCCCGGGGTTGTTAATTTCCAGTTCGCAGATTTTGCAAAACACTTTCGAGATCTGCAATGATTTTTTTTACTACCCCATTCATTTTTATTGATTGACTTACGGTTTCAGGCGTGGTTGACAATTGCGCGCGCGCACCCTCGATTGTAAATCCATCTTGATAAAGCAATTTTCTTATTTTTCGAACAAGCAAAATATCCTGATGTTGGTAGTAACGTCTATTTCCACGCCTTTTAACAGGCTTCAACTGAGGAAATTCTTGCTCCCAATAACGCAAAACATAAGCTTTCACAGCGCAAAGATAGCCCACTTCGCTAATAGTAAAATAAAGCTTATCGGGAATCGCAGGCAAATCTTTAGTTGATCGATATCGACGACTCACTGCTATCATTCCTTTTCTTCGGACATGTGTTTACCAATATATTTTTCAACACGTGATTTTAATTTTTGTCCGCAATGAAAAGTCACCACACGTCTCGCCGTCACCGGCACTTCTTCGCCTGTTCTCGGATTACGACCCGGACGTTCCTTTTTGTCGTGTAAAGTAAAATTTCCAAAACCAGAAATTTTAACTTGCTGAGCTTGAATTAAAGCGTCACTGATGTATTGAAAATAAAGCTCAACAATTTCCTTTGCCTCTCGGTTAGTCAATCCGATTTGCTCATCCAAGTGCTTGGCAAGATCTGCTTTCGTCAATGTTGTCATATCAACTCCTTAGCGATGCGCCTAATTGTTCCTTCAATACTTCCATCACACGTTCTAGTAACTCAGTTGCCTCACTATCCACTAAGGTACGCGTTGGATGCTGAAAAATCAAAGCCAATGCAATGCTTTTTAGACCCGGCGCAATACCCTTTCCCATATAAACATCAAAAACAAAAATGTCTTTTAACCAATTACCTGCAGACCCTCTTATTGTATCCTGAATCACTTCTGCTGGTATAGTCTGGTTTACAAGAATGGCTATGTCACGACGAATCTCAGGAAACTTTGATATTTCTTGGAACCGTTTTGTATCGTCATGGACCAGTCCGTCTAAGTTCAACTCAAAAACAAATACATTATCTGCCACATCTAATGCTTGTAGCACGTGAGGATGCAAAGCTCCTAGCATCCCTATTCTCTGATTTTTAGCGTAAATAGCGGCGGATTGTCCAGGATGCAAAGCTCGGTGCGCTTCAGATTTAAAATTTATTGCCATTGATGGGTTAGTTAAATTCAATAAAGTCTCAACATTTCCCTTCAAATCATAAAAATCAACCGGTCTCGGTGGAACACCCCATTGCTCTTGATGGGAAAAACCTGTTATTAATCCTGCTAGTTGGGTGGGTTGTAAAAGTAAATCTTTATCCTGAATAAAACACGTACCTATTTCAAATAAACGCACACGATGCTGCTGACGGCTTTTATTGTAAAGCAACGTAGCCATTAATCCAGACCACAAATTTGTTCGCATAACGCTCATATCTGCCGATATAGGATTGATCAAATTTCGGGGAGTTATTTCCGGATTCAATAGGCTTTGAAGTTTTTTATCGACAAAACTATAGGAAATAATTTCATGATAACCCTGATTACTTAACGCTTGGCGAAATATATCTAAACCCTGTATGGGTTCATTCGTTTGCTGCACCATTAAATCTGCTTTAAGAGAATGCGTAGGAATATTGTCATAGCCATACAACCGTGCAATTTCCTCAATCAAATCTTCGTACAAAGCAATATCTGAACGATAAGGTGGCACAGAAACATACCATACCGTTTCTTCTTCATGTTCTACCAGGGGATTTTTGATGTTGACATCTTTATATGGAAATTTTAGTGCGTTGAAGATGGCATTAATTTCTTCTCTTGAAAGAATAACACCTAAAATTTCTTTCACTTTCATTGATGATAATTCAATAGCAGAAGACGAAACCGAAAATTCAGGATTCATCTGATCGATAATCACGCCAGGTTCCCCGCCAGCTATTTCCAATATTAATTGTGTAGCACGCTCGATCGCTTGACGTTGAATAGTCGGGTCAACATGGCGTTCGAAACGATACGCAGATTCTGAGTTTATTTGATAGTACTGGCGCTGTTTAGCGATAGTTTCTGGTAGAAAATAAGCACTTTCCAAAAAGATATCTTTTGTTAATAAAGTAACGCTTGAATTTAACCCTCCCATCACACCCGCTATGGCCAACGGTTTTTCATGATCAGCAATTATTAACGTTTGATCATTCAGCTGCTGTTCACTACCATCTAATAAAACAATCTTTTCACCCTGCTTAGATTGCCTAACCTTGATTCCTTGCTGAATAGTATCGAGATCAAAAGCATGCATGGGTTGTCCCAATTCGAGCATGACATAGTTCGTCACATCGACAATGAGATGAATGCAACGAATCCCGCTCCGCTTTAAACACGCCTCCATCCAAGCGGGTGTTTTAGCATCCGCCTTCACTTGACGTATCACGCGTCCCACATAATGAGGACACCCCTTAGATTCTTCAATTGATACGGGAATACTGTCCTTATTAACTGGTTCAATAGCAGGAATCGTTATTTCATTTAAAGATGCTTTTGTTAATGCTGATATTTCTCGGGCAAGCCCTTTCACACTCAAACAATCGCCTCGGTTGGGTGTGATAGAAATATCAAGAGTATAATCATCCAACTTCAAGTAATCTCTAATGTCATCCCCAAGGGGCGCTAACATATCGAGTTCAAACAATCCCTCACTTTCTTCTACTAAACCTAATTCTTTTGCAGAACACAACATACCTTCCGAAGGAACACCGCGAATAGTGGTCGATTTAATTGTTACTTCATTTGGCAGACTTGCACCGATCTTTGCAACCGGCACTTTCATTCCAACTCTTACATTTTTTGCACCACAAACAATACTGAGAGGCATCACGCCTGCAATATTGACCTCGCAGAGGTGCAGCCGATCAGCTTCAGGATGCTTATCAATTTTTATTATTTCACCAATAACCACGCCGCTAAATTTATCAGCAACAGGTAAACACGCTTCCACCTCAAGACCAGCCATTGTTAGTAAATGACTTAATGCATCCCGAGACATATCCGGGTTAACCCACTGACGTAACCAGAGCTCACTACACTTCATAAGAGTCATCTTTTTTTAAAATTGTTTAAGGAAACGCAAATCATTTTCAAATAAAGATCGTAAATCACTGATACCATATTTCAACAGTGTTAAACGATCGATACCGGCACCACTTGCAAAACCTCGATAAGTTTCGCTATCAATGTCTGCCATTTTAAGTACTTTAGGATGAACCATGCCGCACCCTAACACCTCAAGGTAACCTGTGAATTTGCAAATACGACAACCCTGACCAGCGCAATTGAGACAACCGATATCGACTTCAGCTGATGGTTCGGTAAATGGAAAATAAGAAGGACGAAAACGTATTTTAATTTTTGGATCATTAAAAAATTGTTGTAAAAATTGTCTCATTAATCCTTTTAAATCAGCAAAAGAAACGTGCTTATCGATCATTAGCGTTTCAATTTGATGAAACATGGGTGTATGCGTTAAATCAAAATCACGGCGATAGACTCTACCCATCGCAACAACACGTAACGGGAGTGATAACATTTTCATTGCACGTATTTGCACCGGCGAAGTCTGTGTTCGCAACAATAACCCGTCAGAAAAATAAAATGTATCTTGCATGGCACGAGCAGGATGACATGGTGGGACATTGAGAGCTTGAAAATTATGGAAGTCATCCTCTATTTCAGGCCCTTCCATGAAAGTAAAACCCATTTGCAAAAAAATACGTCTTAGTTCATTAAAAGTTTTGGTAATAGGGTGAATACTCCCCAAACCCACGGTTCTACCCGGTAACGTGACATCAATTGATTCAGACGTTAATTGTTTTTCAATACAAGACGCCTTTAAAACGGCGTCACGCGCTTCGATTAATGCTTGAATTTTCTCTTTAATGAGATTGATTTTTTGCCCTGCAATAGGACGTTCTGCCGGGGGAAGTTGCCCTAATGATTTTAGATATTCGGTTAATTGGCCTTTCTTTCCCAAAAATTGAACACGACAATCATCTAGCGATCTCAAATCAGTTGCTGATTGTATTTTTAATTCTGCATTTTCTAGGATTTTTTCTAAAGCAAGCATCGAGCATCTCCATTAAATGCAATATTTCATGCGACAGAAAACCCACATCTCCCTACAAATCCAAAGCGAAGCTTTTGCTCGCGCCAAAACAGGGGAATCTCGCCCCTATTTTGGATCACCTTATCGTGCAAGGCCAGTAGAAATCGCTAATAATTACCCGAAAAACGAGCAATTATTAGCGCGGAAAGAATAGATGACTATCTTAATGAACTAACATTAAGAAGACATTCAAAGAATGCCTTTAAGCAGCGACAGCTAAACTCGCTTTGGCTTGTTCTGCTAATACAGCAAAGGCAGCTTTATCATGAACAGCAATGTCGGCCAACACTTTTCTATCAATTTCTATGGCCGCCTTTTTCAACCCGTTCATGAAAGCACTGTAACTCATATTGTGAGACCGAGCTGCGGCATTAATTCGAATAATCCATAACGCACGAAACTCTCGCTTTCTTTGACGGCGATCACGAAAAGCATATTGGGCTGCTTTAATGACAGCTTGCTTAGCAACACGAAAAACGCGGCTGCGAGCACCATAATAACCTTTAGCTTTGTTTAAAACCTTCTTATGCTTGGCTCTAGCTGTCACACCACGCTTAACTCTTGGCATATCAATTTCCTCTACATAATTTCTTTACTTAAATAAACAACTCGTCATGCATCAAAACATGATTTACACATAAGGTAGCATTTGTTCAATTCTACCCAAATCTTCATCACGAACAAGGAAGCCTGCACGCAAATGACGTTTCCGCTTCGTCGTTTTCTTTGTCAAAATATGATTACGATTAGCGCTTTTACACTTAAACCCACCTTTCGCGGTCGATCGAAATCGTTTTGCTGCTCCGCGATTCGATTTCAATTTAACTGTTTTTTTACCTTTATATGCTCTTGGCATTTTTTACTCCACCATCATCATGCAATGAAAAACAATTTGAAACTCATTTATTTCTTTTTAGGTCCTAACACCATCACAATTTGCCGACCTTCAAATTTAGGATATTGTTCGATAACCCCATGTTCTGTCAGGTCTTTCGTCATACGTTCTAACAACTGCATTCCTAATTCTGAATGCGACATCTCTCGGCCACGAAAACGCACTGTTACCTTCGCTTTATCACCAGCTTCTAAGAATTTAATAATGCTACGCAATTTAACTTGATAATCCGCCTCTTCTGTTGCCGGACGTAGCTTAACTTCTTTAATTTGAACTTGTTTTTGTTTCTTTTTAGCAGCCGCTTTTCGCTTACTTAATTGAAACTTATATTTACCATAATCCATAATACGGCAAACAGGAGGTTTAGCTTCTGGCGACACTTCAACCAAATCTAATCCAGCCTCTTCACCTATTCTTTTTGCATCGTGGATGGATACAACACCCAACTGCTGGCCTTCTGCATCAATCAAACGTACCTCATGAGATCGAATCTCATCATTCACGCGAGGTTTTTTTTCAGTACTAATCCTACATCCTCCTATTCAATCCTACCTCGTTGCGCCACTTTTTGACGAACGAATTCAATATATTGATCTACGGACATCACACCTAAATCAACACCCTCTTTTGTTCTGACGGAAACAGTTTGCGATTCCACCTCCCGATCACCTACCACTAAGAGATAGGGCACATATTCAAGAGTATGCTCGCGGATTTTAAAGCCGATCTTCTCATTTCTCAAGTCCGATTTTGCTCTAACCCCCTGTTTTTTCAATTCTTGAGTGATTTTTTCGACAAAATGGGCTTGTTTATCCGTAATATTCATGACGACAGCCTGAGTCGGTGCCAGCCAAATAGGTAGTTTGCTCGCATAATGCTCTAATAAAATCCCTAAAAATCGCTCGATAGAGCCCAAAATAGCGCGATGCAACATCACTGGCGGCTTTTTGCTGCCATCTTCGGCGATATAGTACGCTTCTAACCGAGAAGGTTGCGCATAATCCAATTGTAACGTACCGCATTGCCACAAACGCCCGATACAATCTTTTAAATGAAATTCAATTTTAGGTCCATAAAAAGCGCCTTCTTTAGGCCTAACGTCAAAACTTAACCCGGTATGTCGCAAAGACTCGGCTAAAGCATGTTCAGCCCTATCCCATAGCTCATCTGTCCCAATACGCTTATCAGGACGTGTGGCTAACCGAACGGTAATATCATTAAACCCAAAATCTTGATAGACACTGATGAGCAACCGAATAAAACGCGAAGCTTCTTCTTGCAATTGATCTTCTGTACAAAAAATATGAGCATCATCTTGAATAAGCCGCCTGACTCGCATTAGTCCGTGCATCGCACCTGATAATTCGTTCCGATGCAAATGACCAAATTCCGCTAGGCGTATCGGTAATTCCCGGTAACTACGCAGCCCTTGCTTAAAAATTTGCACATGGCAAGGACAATTCATTGGCTTAATCGCATATTGTCGATTATCGGCTTCTAGCGTAAACATTTCCTCATTAAACATCGACCAATGCCCTGATTTTTTCCAAAGCTCTAAGTCGACTATTTCAGGCGTTGAAACTTCTTGATAACCATCTTCAGCAATACGTTGGCTGATGTATTGTTTAATTTGTTGATACATAACCCAACCATTTTCATGCCAAAACACCATACCAGGCGCTTCTTCTTGAAAATGAAAAAGATCCATGATTTTTGCGATCTTACGATGATCTCTTTTTTCTGCCTCTTCTAAATTTTTTAAATACTCATCCAACGCTTTTTTATCTTTCCATGCTGTGCCATAAATACGTTGCAACATTTCATTATTTGAATCACCGCGCCAATAAGCGCCTGATACTTTTATTAATTTAAATGCCTTTAAAGAACCCGTTGACGGCACATGAGGGCCGCGACATAAATCTGCAAAATCATTTTGCTGATAAATTGTTAACGTTTCCTCTCCTGGAATATCTTGAATGATGCGAACTTTATAATCTTCACCCTGTTCTTTAAAAAAATGAATAGCCTCGTCACGACTCACCACTTTGCGTGAGACGGTATAGTTTTTTTCTGCCAATTCATGCATTTTTGTTTCGATATCCGCAAGATCATCAATCGAAAAAGGGCGATCAAATGCAAAGTCATAATAAAAACCATTTTCAATGACAGGACCAATGGTAACCTGGGCTTGCGGAAATAAAGATTTCACTGCATGCGCCAGCAAATGCGCGGTTGAATGACGGATAACGTCTAATCCTTCTTGATCACGATCAGTGATAATACGAACATCCGCATCATCATTCACTTCATAAAAGGTATCGACTAACTTTCCATTTACTTTTCCCGCCATCGCTGCTTTTGCTAAACCACTACCAATACTCGCAGCAATTTCTGCAACCGTAACGGGCGCATCAAATTTTTTTTGACTTCCATCGGGCAATGTAATAACAGGCATAACCTACTTCGCAACATTATAAAAATAAAACGATGATGATTTGGTAGGCACGAGTGGGATCGAACCACCGACCACCACCATGTCAAGGTGATGCTCTACCACTGAGCTACGTGCCTATAATTCGGGTGCTTAAGATACAACGTCGCCTGAAAAGAAGCAACAAAAACAGCTGAAAAATTCCAACTCATCGCTTCCATCCCATTTCTTTTAATTGGTTAATAAAATCTCGTAATTTTGCCGCCTCTTCAAACTCAAGATGATGCGCATGCTCATACATTTGATTTTCTAATTTAACTATTTTTGCTGACAAAGCCTCAGGCGAAAGAGATAAATATTCTTGTTGATCGATAGCTGTTTTTGCTTTTGGAAATAATTTTCCGCGCACACTTTCATTTGCATAGGCACCTTCCATAATATGATGCACTGCTTTTTTCACACTGCGCGGTGTAATATGATGCGCCTTATTATAGGCTTCTTGTTTTGCACGACGACGATTAGTTTCATCAATTGCTCGTTGCATTGAGCCCGTCATTCGGTCAGCATATAAAATCGCTTTGCCGTTAAAGTGACGCGCCACGCGACCAATGGTCTGAATGAGTGACGTTTCAGAGCGCAAAAAACCTTCTTTATCAGCATCTAAAATGGCAACCAATGACACTTCCGGCAAATCTAACCCTTCTCGTAATAAATTGATTCCCACTAATACATCAAATGCACCCAATCGTAAATCACGAATAATTTCAACACGCTCAACGGTACCCACATCAGAATGTAAATATCGCACACGCACACGATGCTCTTCTAAATATTCTGTTAAATCCTCGGCTAATCGCTTGGTGAGTGTAGTGACTAACACACGCTCATTCAGTGCGACACGTTTATTAATCTCAGAAAGCAAATCATCTACTTGTGTCGTTGCTGGACGAATTTCCACAACAGGATCTAGCAACCCGGTCGGTCTGACTAATTGCTCAACCGTTGCATCCGCATGTTCCTGTTCATAAGTACCAGGCGTCGCTGAAACAAAAATGGCTTGCGGTGCCCTCGCCGTAAATTCATCAAAACGTAACGGACGATTATCCAATGCAGAAGGCAAGCGAAATCCATATTCAACTAATGTTTCTTTGCGTGATCGATCACCACGATACATACCATTTAATTGCGGAATGGTGACATGCGACTCATCAATAAAAAGCAATGATTCAGACGGCAGATAATCAAATAACGTCGGCGGTGGCTCACCTTGCGAACGTCCCGACAAATAACGAGAATAATTTTCAATGCCCTGACAATAACCTAACTCTTGCATCAGCTCTAAATCATATAATGTGCGTTGTTCTAACCGTTGCGCTTCGACTAATTTTTTTAATTGATATAATTCTGCTAATCGTTCTCGCAATTCTATTTTAATTTGATCAATAGCTTTAACAATGGTATCCCTGGGTGTCGCATAATGCGTTTTAGGATAAATTGTCAAGCGAGGTACACGGCGGGTCACTTCCCCTGTCAGCGGATCAAAATAAGCTAAATTTTCGATGACATCATCAAATAATTCGATGCGCACCGCTTCTGCATCCGATTCGGCAGGATAAACATCGATCACATCACCACGCACACGATAAGTTGCACGATGCAAATCCATTTCATTACGCGTATATTGCAATTCAGCTAAGCGACGCAAAATAAAACGCTGATCAACTCTATCACCACGATCAAGATGCATGACCATACTTAAATAAGTTCGCGGATCACCCAAACCATAAATAGCAGAAACGGTTGCGACAATAATCGCATCACGTCTTTCTAATAAAGCTTTCGTTGCGGACAAACGCATTTGCTCAATATGATCATTAATGGAAGCATCCTTTGCGATATACGTATCAGAAGAAGGAACATATGCTTCTGGCTGATAATAGTCATAATACGAAACAAAATATTCGACGGCATTCTTTGGAAAAAAATCCTTCATTTCACCATAAAGTTGGGCTGCTAACGTTTTATTTGGCGCCAAAATTAACGTAGGTCGTTGAACAATTTGAATCGTATTTGCCATCGTAAATGTTTTGCCAGAACCTGTTACGCCTAATAACGTTTGATAAGCAAAACCCTGCTGAAGACCTTCTACCAATTGTTTAATCGCAACGGGTTGATCGCCCGATGGTTGATATTCAGCGTGTAATTCAAATAACTGTGTCATATTTCGTAGAAGTGCATGATTAAATTTATTATACTCGCTGAAGGAAATAGCAAGATCAAAGGCCATACTACCATGATAGAAAGCAAAGCAGAATTATCACAACGCATACAATCCATCAAACCTTCCCCTACTTTAGCTGTTTCTGCACGTGCAGAAGAACTACAAGCGCAAGGAAAACCGATCTTAAATCTCAGCATTGGTGAACCTGACTTCGATACACCAGAACATATTAAGGAAGCGGCCATCAAGGCCATTCATGATGGTCATACAAAATACACTGCTGTCGATGGCATAAAAAATTTAAAAAAAGCCGTCGTCAATAAGTTTGCACATGAAAATCATTTGACGTATGACTTAAACCAAATTTTAGTTTCATGCGGCGCAAAGCATAGTCTTTATAATTTATTTACCGTCATTTTAAATGCAGGCGATGAAGTCATCATTCCTGCGCCTTATTGGGTTTCTTATCCTGATATTGTGAAATTAGCAGAAGGCAATCCCGTCATTGTCAAAACAGATTTTGATCGACAATTCAAACTAACAGCAACGGAATTAAAAGCAGCCATTACTGATAAAACACGCGCTGTTATTTTGAACAGCCCCTCCAATCCCACTGGTATGGCGTACACACGTGAAGAATTAAAAGCATTAGCGGAAGTATTATTAGATTATCCTGACATTATGATTGCTAGCGATGACATTTATGAACGCAATATCTGGAATCATACACCGTATGCCAACATCCTGAATGTTTGCCCTGACTTATACGATCGTTGTGTCGTGATTAATGGCGTTTCAAAATCTTATGCCATGACTGGTTGGCGAATCGGTTATGCCGCAGGCCCCGAAAGAGTGATCGGTGCCATGAAAAAAGCACAATCACAAAGCACATCGAATCCTGCTAGTGTTTCACAATATGCAGCGCTCGCTGCTTTAGAAGGTGATCAAACATGCGTAACCAAGATGACAAAAGCTTACAAAGAACGTCATGATTACCTCTATCGTGAATTAAAAAAAATATCAGGGATTCAATGCCTCCCCTCTGATGGTACTTTCTACAGCTTTCCTTCTATCGAAGCGTTATTGCAACGACATAATCACATTACGAATGATGTTGCTTTCGCCGATTTTCTTTTGAACAAAGCTGATATTGCTATCGTGCCTGGCACTGCTTTTGGTGCGCCTGGTTATATACGAATTTGCTATACAACCCACATGGAAACATTGATAGAAGCGGTGGCGCGATTAAATAAAGTAATTTTACAGGAATTTAAATAATTTCTATTGACGGCAAACACCTCGAATATTAGTATTCTCGTCACTTAAGAACACGTTTTCTTAGAGCAACATTCCCCGGTAGCTCAGTCGGTAGAGCAAGTGGCTGTTAACCACTGGGTCGGCGGTTCGAGCCCGTCCCGGGGAGTAAAAATCTCTGCAACGATACCCACGTTTACCGAGCCTGACTGGCTAAAATGGAGCCATATGGATGGATTGCATCAAGCACTTACTAAAGAAAGCCCCCTGCAGTTAGTGGGAACGATTAATGCTTATTCTGCTTTACTTGCTAAACAGGTTGGATTTCATGCCATTTACTTATCAGGCGCAGGCGTAGCAAATGCCTCCTACGGATTACCTGATTTAGGTATCACCAATTTAAATGATGTCATAGAAGATGTGCATCGTATTACTTATGCTTGTGATTTACCCTTGTTAGTCGATATCGATACAGGATGGGGAAATGCATTTGGCATTGCTCGCACCATCAAAACCATGATCCGCGCAGGCGCAGCCGGTGTGCACATTGAAGATCAAGTGCAAGCGAAGCGTTGTGGTCATCGACCACGCAAAGAATTAGTTCATGTTGATGAAATGTGTGATCGTATCAAAGCAGCGATTGATGCAAAATATGATGATCGCTTTGTTCTCATGGCACGGACAGATGCGCTCGCTGTAGAAGGATTTGACCAAGCATTACAGCGCGTTCATCGATATATAGAAGCAGGTGCCGAAATGATTTTTTTTGAAGGCGCCACTGAGTTATCGCAATATCAAAAAATCACGAACGCTTGTCATGTCCCTGTATTAGCCAATATCACAGAATTCGGCGTGACACCTTTGTTTTCGAAAGAAGAATTACATCAAGCAGGTATTCAATTAATTCTTTATCCACTCAGTGCTTTTCGTGCAATGAGCCAAGCAGCTTTGAACGTATACAAAGCGATTCGAAATGAAGGTTCACAACAATCATTGATTGATCAGATGCAGACACGTGAACAGCTTTACCGTGTTTTAAATTACAATGAATATGAGCATAAGCTAGATGAACTTTTTGAAAAAGGAAAAGTCAAATGACTATCAAAACGAGAGGCTTAGAAGGCGTCATTGTCGGCAATACTGCCATTTCAACCGTTGGAAAAGAAGGTGTTGGATTGACTTATCGAGGTTATGATATCCATGATCTTGCTACACATTCCACTTTTGAAGAGGTCGCTTATTTACTTGTTTACGGTGAATTACCTACCATTGAACAATTACAAGATTATCGTGATCGATTAATTAAATTACGTCGTTTACCTAATGAATTAAAATTACTACTTGAAACGATTCCTGGTTCAGCACATCCCATGGAAGTATTGCGCACCAGTGTCTCGATGTTAGGTACATTGGAAGCGGAATCTGCGCAATATAACGGTTATCACATTGCGGATCGATTAATTGCGTGCACACCCAGCATGTTGCTTTATTGGTATCAATTTCATCGTAACAATACGCGCATTGATACTTGGGCGAGTGAAGAAAAAACAATTGCGGGATATTTTCTAAATTTATTGTATGGTAAAAAACCAGAAGAAGAACTTCGACGTGCCGTAGATGTCTCATTAATTCTTTACGCTGAGCATGAATTCAATGCTTCTACTTTTTCTGCCCGCGTCACCGCTTCTACAGAGGCTGATTTTTATTCTGCGATCGTCTCTGCGATTGGTACACTGCGCGGTCCTTTACATGGCGGCGCTAACGAAGAAGCCATGCGATTAGTACAATCATTCAAAACACCTGAATTGGCAGAAAAAGGCATTCGAGAAATGCTGTTAAATAAAGTCAAAATTATGGGTTTTGGGCATCGTGTTTATAAAATTTCAGATCCACGCTCCGATATTATTAAAGCTTGGTCACAAAAATTATCAATGCATGCGCATGACGGCTACCTTTATGGCATTTCGGAGCGTATCGAAAAAGTCATGTGGGATGAAAAAAAATTATTTCCTAACGCAGATTTTTACAGTGCCACTGCTTATCATTTTTGCCGCATTCCCACCCAATTATTTACACCGATTTTTGTGATGTCTCGTCTGAGCGGATGGAGCGCGCACATTTTCGAACAACGTGCAAATAATCGATTAATTAGACCTGAAGCACATTACACTGGTCCGGCTCCGCGCCCTTTTCCCCCTATACAAGAACGAGGTTAGTCCTATGGCTTTACATCATCTACATAATTCCGTTGATGAAAACACTCGCCCTACGCCCGATGCAGAATTAATCACGATTGCAAATTATGTTTCAAAAGAAAAAATCGATAGCAAACTCGCTTATACAACAGCACGTTATTGCTTAATGGATGCGCTAGGCTGCGCGATACTTGCATTACAATATCCCGCCTGCAAAAAATTATTGGGGCCTATTATTCCAGGCACACAAGTTCCTGTTGGCGCACGTGTACCAGGTACTTCTTTTTTGCTCGATCCCATTTTAGCTGCATTCAATATTGGCACACTCGTGCGTTGGTTAGATTTTAATGACACTTGGTTGGCAGCCGAATGGGGTCATCCGTCCGATAATTTAGGTGGTATTTTAGCTGTTGCAGATTACAAAAGTCGTGAGCGGTTAGCAAAAGGTGAACGCCCTTTTTTAGTCAAAGATGTTTTTACGGCCATGATTAAAGCGCACGAAATTCAAGGTGTTCTAGCTTTAGAAAATGCTTTTAATCGCCTTGGTTTTGATCATGTACTTTTAGTAAAAATTGCATCGACTGCTGTCACAACACATTTATTAGGCGGCACACGTGATCAAATCATTGATGCATTATCACAAGCTTGGCTCGATGGCGCTGCATTACGCACTTACCGACACGCACCGAATACGGGCTCACGAAAATCTTGGGCAGCAGGCGACGCAACCAGTCGCGCCACTCGCTTAGCCTGGTTAACATTACAAGGTGAAAAAGGTTACCCCAGTGCATTAACCGCGAAAAAATGGGGTTTTTACGATACTCTTTTACATAGCCAACCTTTGAAATTTGCACGCTCGTTGGGCTCGTATGTGATGGAGAATGTTTTATTTAAAATTTCCTTTCCTGCTGAATTTCACGCACAAACAGCGGTTGAATGTGCGATTCAATTGCATCCTGACATTAAAAATCGTTTAGACCAAATTGAAAAGATTGTATTGCACACACAAGAATCGGCCGTGCGTATTATTAGTAAATCAGGGCCATTACATAATCCCGCTGATCGCGATCATTGCCTGCAATATATGGTGGCAGCTGCCTTAATGAAAGGGGATCTGAAAGCTGATTATTACGAAGATGGCTTCGCACAAGATCCGCGTATTGATCAATTACGCGAAAAAATGGTTGTCATCGAAGATAAGCAATATTCGGATGATTATTTAAATCCAGAAAAACGTTCCATTACAAATGCCATTCAGATTTATTTTAAAGACGGATCACACACTGACAAAATAATCGTTGAATACCCGATTGGACATCGTCGCAGACGTGAACAGGGTATACCACTGCTCTATAAAAAATTTGAAGAAAATCTAGCAACAGGTTATCCGACACACCATGTCAATAAATTACTGCATTTATTTCAAGAGCAAGAAAATTTAGAAAATATGCCCGTTAACGAGTTGATGGATATGTTTTCTATTTAATTATTTACTCATAAATGGCTATTCCAGAATAGCCATTTATCTCTTATTTTCCCTGCATCGTGATTCGAAAAAATGATTGCGTTGCGCTATCGGTGCTTTGCCATGGACGTGCATATATAAAGCGGATTAGCGTTTGTTGAGGAACCACAAAACCGGCTGGTTTGATACGAAATGTCCACCATTCATATCCTGCTGCACCAATTAATTTTTTCACATCGGCTTCAAAACGATGCTTAATCGGTGTGATAAATGTTGTATCGTATTCACGCAAAAACCACGAATAACCCGTTGTCGGATTCGATTTTAACTTGATCGTAAATTCAGGCTGATCTGCCGCAATCACAATATTGGGCTGTTCTTCCGTGAAAATATTATGGATAACCGAATTATTTTCAGTTGAATTTTTTTTCCCTGATACATTCGATTTTGCCGCTTCAATTGTTGCACTAAAAAGTAAAAGTAGAAGTAGCATAAAAAAATGTTGACTCATTTTTCTCATCATACACCTCCGAGGTTGTTTGGGATCAACGACATGACTGACAAAATAAACTTGTCATCAAATGCATGCTGATGCATCATGATTCTCGGCTATTATTGTCAGTCACCCCCAGAGATTCAAGGCTTATTTATGTTATCCCTACAATCTATTATCGAAACAGGCTTTAATGAACGTGCAACCTTATCACCGAACAATGTTTCGCCTGATTTAAAAAATGCCGTTAGTGACATCATCGAATTACTAGATTCAGGAAAAGCCCGCATTGCTGAAAAAATAAATGGCCAATGGCATGTTAACGAATGGCTTAAAAAAGCCGTTTTATTATATTTTCGCATTCATGATAATGAAATCATTCAGAACAGTTTCACTCATTACTTCGACAAAGTGCCTCTTAAATTTAAACAGCATTCACACGAAACATTTGTTTCAGCTGGCATTCGTGTCGTACCACCTGCCATCGCGCGTCGAGGGGCTTACATTGCATCAGGCACAATTCTCATGCCCTCTTATATCAATATCGGCGCATACATTGACAGTGGCACCATGATTGATACGTGGGCAACCGTTGGATCTTGTGCTCAAATCGGCAAAAATGTGCATATTTCAGGAGGAGCCGGCATCGGTGGTGTGTTAGAACCTTTGCAAGCCAATCCTACGATTATTGAAGATAATTGCTTTATCGGTGCACGATCTGAAGTGGTGGAAGGCGTGATTGTCGAAGAAGGATCCGTCATTTCCATGGGTGTTTTTTTAGGGCAAAGTACCCGTATTTATCATCGCAAGCATGACACGATTACTTACGGCAGAATACCTGCCGGATCAGTCGTGGTACCCGGTAATTTGCCTGATCGAAATGGTAAATGCAGTCTTTATTGTGCTGTCATTGTTAAAGAAGTCGATGCAAAAACACGCACAAAAATTAGTCTAAATGAATTATTACGTGATGCAGATTGATATGGCATAGGTTTAAGTAAAGCATGATCACTGATGTTCTGTCTCTAACAAAACAATTACTATCTTGTCCTTCTGTTTCACCAGATGATGCAGGATGTCAAACCATTATTCGTGATCGACTCAAGCAGATAGGATTTAAATGCGAATCACTCCGCTTTGCTGACGTCGACAATCTTTGGGCTAGATATGGACAAGCCTCCCCGTTACTTGTTTTTGCAGGTCATACCGATGTTGTCCCGGCGGGTCCCGAATCAGATTGGTTATCACATCCTTTCATGCCTACTATCCGTGATGGATTTTTATACGGCAGAGGCGCATCGGATATGAAATCAGCTCTTGCAGCCATGATTGTTGCGGTGGAAAATTTCATTCAAGCTCATCCGCAGTTCCCAGGCTCTATTGCATTTCTGATCACCAGTGATGAAGAATCCCATGCCATTCATGGCACGCAAAAAGTCATTGAAATTTTACAAAATCGGGGTGAGAAAATTGATTATTGCTTGATTGGTGAGCCGAGCAGTGAAAATAAAGTAGGCGATCAAATTCGTGTTGGCCGACGAGGATCTTTGCACGGAAAATTAGTCATTCACGGTAAACAAGGTCACGTTGCACATCCTCATTTAGCAATCAATCCTATTCATAGAACAGCCTTAGCTCTGCATGAATTAGCAGAATATGAATGGGATCAAGGAAACGAGCATTTTCCAGCAACGACGTTTCAAATCACAAACATTCACGGTGGCACAGGTGCTACTAATGTCATTCCTGGGCATCTCGAAATTTTATTTAATTTTCGTTTTTCTACCGCCATCACTGTTGAACAATTACAAACAAAAACAGAAAAATTATTGCGTCAACATGGTTTAACATTTGATATCAAATGGAACATTGGTGGCCAACCTTTTCTTACCAAAAAAGGCACCTTGATCAAAATTACCCAACAAGCCATTAAAGAAATAACCGGGTTAGAAACTAAATTATCGACGGGTGGCGGTACTTCTGATGGACGCTTTATTGCACCAACCGGTGCGGAAGTTGTTGAGTTAGGTGTATCGCATGGGACAGCACATCAAGTAAATGAGTATGTGAAAATCGAAGATTTAGAAATATTGATTCGGATTTACCAATCAATATTAAAATCATTCATTGCACAATCTAATATTCTAGTTTAACCTTACGCCCTGCAATAAGGGAGAGATGTCCGAGCGGTCGAAGGAGCACGCCTGGAAAGCGTGTATACGTCTTGCGACGTATCGAGGGTTCGAATCCCTCTCTCTCCGAATGACTTTTTGAAATAAACCTATCGTAGCGGGTATTGGTTCCTTCGCAGCGATAAGTGGTGAACCCCGCCAGGTCCGGAAGGAAGCAACGGTAATTACTGATTCGGGTGCCGGAGTGTAGCTGGTATCCGCTACCATGGGTTTATGGATGAAAAGCA
>CAYTKY010000017.1:0-28714 GCA_964438435.1 uncultured Coxiellaceae bacterium
TTGAAAGTAGGTTGATTAATTGGTACTCGTCCCTTTGATAAGAATATCATTTGTTTAAAAGCAATGGGCGCGGATATCGCCATTGAAAATGGTTATATCAAAGCCAAAGCAAATAAATTACAAGGCACGACGATTGTCATGGATATTATCACCGTGACTGGCACAGAAAACATCATGATGGCCGCTGTGTTAGCGCAAGGCCAAACGATTATCCATAATGCAGCGCGTGAACCTGAAGTTGAAGATTTAGCTCATTTTTTAAATACGCTGGGCGCTAAAATTCGCGGCGCGGGAACATCCACCATCATCATTGATGGCAATGAAACGTTAGGTGGAGGTTCTTATCACGTCATGCCTGATCGTATTGAAACAGGCACCTATCTGGCAGCCGCTGCGATGACTTGTGGCAAAATTAAAGTAAAAAATACAAGGCCTGATTTATTAGAATCCGTCTTGCTAAAACTAGAAGAAACCGGCGCAATTATTGATACAGGCTCTGATTGGATTATTCTCGACATGAAAGGCAATCGTCCGCATGCCGTCAACATCAGCACCGCTCCCTATCCTGCGTTCCCAACCGACATGCAAGCGCAAATGATGGCAGTGAATACCGTCGCAGAAGGCACGGGGGTCATCACAGAAACGGTTTTCGAAAATCGGTTCATGCACGTACAAGAATTACAGCGCATGGGGGCTAATATCGCATTAAAAGGTAACACCGCTATTTGCACGGGTACAAAAAATTTACATGGCGCACCAGTGATGGCAACTGATTTACGTGCCTCTGCAAGACTGGTGTTAGCTGGATTAGCAGCGCATGGCGACACAACCATTGATCGCATTTACCATATTGATCGTGGCTATGAATGCATCGAATAAAAATTAACGCAATTAGGTGCGCAAATTTATCGAATACCTTCGAAAGAAAAAGAATAGAAAATTCTATTGCAAATAAAAATCCAAGGTCTTTTTTAACCCCGCCTCAATATTGACTTTGGGTTCCCATTGTAAATATTGACGAGCACGACGAATCGCTGGCACGCGCAGTGAAACATCTTGATAACCATCGCCATAATAAGTTTTCGCATCAACATCGATTAATTGCACTGATTTCGCTTTGTCTGCATACGATGGATAATGCTGGATGATTAATTGAATCAGTAATTCTGCCAATTGCCGTATTGAAATATTCTCATGCGGATTACCAATATTAAAAATACGTTTTTGTGCGACATTATCTTTATTTTTGATAATGCATAATAACGCATGAATACCATCATCAATATAAGTAAAACAACGTTGCTGAGCACCGCCATTCACTAAATGAATATTTTCACCACGCAAGATATTTCCAATGAATTGAGTGAGCACGCGTGAAGCGCCGGGTTTAGGATTAAAAATATTATCTAACCGAGGTCCATACCAATTAAATGGACGAAATAAAGAATAAGATAATCCTTTGTGTTGACCATATGCATAAATGACGCGATCTAATAATTGCTTGGACGTTGAATAAATCCAGCGTTCTTTGTGAATAGGACCCGTTACTAAATGACTTTCCTCTTCGTCAAATTCAGTGTCAGGACACATCCCATACACCTCAGAGGTTGAAGGAAAAATAACACGCTTTTGATATTGCGCACATAAACGAATAATTTCTAAATTTGCTTCAAAATCCAGTTCAAAAACACGCAAAGGATCCTGCACATACAAAGCAGGCGTTGCAACAGCCACCAGTGGCAATACGACATCACATGCTTCTATCTGTTTACGTATCCATTCCTTTTCTTTTGTCATATCACCGGCCATAAAATGAAATCTTGATTGGTGCAAACAATGAGAAATTTTATCTTGCGCTAAATCCATTGCATAAATATCCCAATCTGTTTGCGCAAGAATCATTTCACTTAAATGACTGCCAATAAAACCATTTGCTCCCAAAATCAACACGTTCATTTTTTATTTCACCTTCAATTGAAAATACGATACATAACATCTAACACTCTATCGTGATCTGCATCCGTCATAGTGGGAAACAAAGGTAAACTCACGATACGTTCACAAACTTCTTCTGCTTTTGGAAAATCTCCGGGGTGAAAACCAAATGCTTGTCGGTAATAAGGATACAAATGAACAGCACGATAATGTAACCCTGTGCCAATATTTTTTTCTTTCATGGCTTGCATAAATTCATCTCGATTCATGTGCGCACTTTCTTCATTAATAAGCGGCGTATAAATATGCCATGAATGAAGATGTTCATAAGCGGGGCGTGACGGTAAAGTCCATTGCGGCCAATCAGACAATGCTTCTTGATAACGATCAGCTAATGCTTGACGTCTCGTAATAAATCCATCGAGCTCTCTTAATTGATGAATACCAAGCGCAGCTTGGATGTCAGTCATATTAGATTTATACCCGGGCAATACCACTTCATAATCTTGTGTTCCACTTTTACCGTAACGATTCCAAGCTTGTCGATCAATTCCATGAAAACGCAATCGTGCAATTTGTTCTGCCAGTGCTTGGTCGCGCGTGACAACACAACCCCCTTCAACCGTTGTCATGTTTTTATTAGGATGAAAGCTAAATACTTGGGTATCACCAAAGCTACCAATGCGTTGACCTTTGTATTCGCTGCCAATCGCATGCGCTGCATCTTCTAAAATACGCAAGCGACGCGCTTCGGCTAATTCATACAATGGCGAAAGATCGACAGGTAATCCTGCAAAATGCACGGGTAATATAACGCGTGTGCGTTCATTGACCGCATCTTCCAATTGATTGAGATCCATGTTTAATGTATTGGGATCAATATCAATTAAAACAGGTTTACCGCCTGCCAGCACAATCGTATTTAATGTCGCTGCAAACGTGAGCGGTGTGGTAATCACTTCATCGCCTGGTTCCAGATTCATGGCTAATAATGCCAAATGCAATCCTGTCGTGGCCGACATAAGTGGTAACACGTAGGGTGCGTTAAAATAATTTCTTAAGTTTTCTGTAAATTGCTCGACGCGCGGACCCGTGGTAATCCAGCCACTTTTCAAACAAGCAACCACATCATCGATCGCAGCCTGACTAATGGAGGGTCGTGAAAAAGGTAAAAATTCTTCTGACATAGCCATCTCTCTTAATTTTGAGCAACCAAATAAACACCTGCCATAATAATAAAAATACCCAACATACGCAGCGATGTCAGCGGCTCACCAAATAAATAATAAGCAGCTAACGCGTTGACAACATAGCCAATACTGATCATGGGATAAGCGTAACTAACGGGTACGCGTGATAAAACTAATAGCCAAATACCCACACTCACTACATACATAAATAACCCTGTCATAATGGGAGGATTAGCGATGACTTTAATGCCAACAGGAAGTACATTGGCCAGGGTAAACTCAAAATGACCCACTTGACTCATGCCCGCCTTCAGCATTAATTGCGCTCCCGCATTAAGCAACACGCCGAAAAGGATAAGAAGGTATATCATCAGTTTTTATCCTGTCTAAATAAAAGGGGTATGATACAAAATTTTCAGGGAAGTTTCACATTGTTTGAAAAATAAGTGTTACAATATGCACCCAGCCATTCTGGCTGAGAAGTGGCATTTGCTGGATTTGAGTCGGCCCTTTTAAAAACCTATTTTTCTATACCAGCAAAACAACCTGAACATTAAAATACTCTTAAAGAGGAAATATCATGACAATTTTAGTTGGTCAAAAAGCTCCGGATTTTACAGCTGCCGCTGTGTTAGCTAATGGTGAAATAAATAGCCGCTTTAATTTACACAAAGAAATTGAAAAAAAATACGCCGTTTTATTTTTCTATCCATTAGATTTTACCTTTGTTTGCCCTTCTGAATTAATTGCCGTTGACAATCGCATTGATGAATTTCATAAACGCAATACCTTAATTATGGGCGTCTCGGTTGATTCCGAATTCACGCACAATGCTTGGCGCAATACACCTGTTGCCAATGGCGGCATTGGTCAAGTGCGTTATCCACTCATTGCCGATGTCGATCATCGTATTTGTCAGACTTATAGCGTTGAACACCCAACAGCACACGTTGCCTTACGTGGCGCTTTCATTATTGACAAACAAGGTATCGTTCGCTCACAAATCATCAATGATTTACCATTGGGTCGCAATATTGAAGAATTATTGCGCTTGATTGATGCATTAGAATTTCACGAAAAACACGGTGAAGTTTGTCCTGCCGGTTGGACAAAAGGAAAAACGGGTATCAAACCAACAACCGATGGCATTGCAAAATTTCTTTCGAATGAAGCGCAAGGATTATAACCATCGACTTTTTATTTTTATTTTTTCAAAAAAAACCCGCTCTGATTCAGCGGGTTTTTTTTAGATTCTCTGAGCCGCAACAAAAAACAGATCATTTTTATTTATCATTTTCATAAAAAATAAAAAACTTTAAAAACAAATTCATCTCTGATATAAATTCTGCTCGTGTAAAAACCGAATCATGACTAGCGAAAATATAGTTTTTTATTGGGCAATTTTTTGAATTTTGAGCAAGAATCGGCACGAATTAAACTAAAATGCGCAGCTTCTTCGTCTTTGTGTGAAAATTTGCTTGCAATATGAAACGTCGTTGAGTTAATTTTGAATTCGTCCGGATTAAATACTCAAGGAGATATTACTATTATGAAATTAAAACTCGTTGTTGCGTCAATGAGCGTACTTGGTTTGGTAAGCTGCCCAGTGTTCGCAGCAACCACTCCTTCCAAACACAAACATCATCATAAAGCTCACAAGATGATGGTCGTTCAACAAAAACCTGTCGTAGCTCATCCTGATTACAAAGACATGAGCATGCCTGCTGTTGAAGTTTGCAGTATCAGCCAAGCCAGTATGATCATGGATGGCATGACACAAAACGTTGGCCGTGCATTACCAAACCCTTGCAACCCAGGTTGGTTTAATCGCATTCAAATCAGCGGTGGTGTCAATGTCGATATTGGCAAATGGGGCAACCGAAATGCCAACCTCATGGGTGAAAACTATCAACGTTTATCTCTCAATGATGCATACTTAAATGTCGCTGCCACAGTTAACGATTGGGCAAAAGCATTTGCTAGCTTGAGTTACAGCAATCCAACAACCAATGCAAACCCAGCCTCTTATAAAATTTGGGGAGCCGCAGAATATAATGCAGCTTACGCCAATAATATTAATGGGACGGCTAATAACACCATTCAGCTCGAACAAGCTTATGCAACTTTGGGCAACTTTGATGTTTCTCCGTTATTCTTGCAAGTAGGTAAACAATTCCAAGATTTCGGTCGCTATGAAATCCATCCTATCACTGAAAGTATGACGCAAGTCATGTCGAAAACATTAGCAACCTCCATCAAAGGTGGATTTATTGTTAATGGATTCCATGGCTCAATTTATGCTTTTGATGATCCAATCAACCAAATTGGCAACTCAGCTGCACCAACCAACTACGGTGCCGCATTGGGATATGACCAAGTCAATTGCCAAGCAAGTTGGGATGTTGGTGCTGCCTATCTTTACAATATGATCGGTGTCAATGATATTGCTTACAATGTCGTTAACTTTACTCAAGGTGGCTACAACAGCCGCGTGAGTGGTTACGCATTATATGGCGATCTATTAACAGGACCTTTCTCACTCAACTTGCGTTATGTTGGTTCTAATCAATTTAATGTTAATGATTTACCAAAAAATGGTATCGCTGATTTACCAGGTGGCGTCATCACTTCTCCTCCTCTTGGAGCAGGAGCTGCTGCTGTGCCGCTTACAACTGCATCGGGTGCAAAACCTTGGGCAGCTGGTATTCAAGCGGGTTATGGGTTTAATGCTTGGGATAAAAATCAAAATGTTTATCTTGGCTATCAAACCTCTCGTGAAGCTGCAGGTCTTAACTTGCCAAAAAATCGTTGGTTGGCTGGTTATGGCATTGGCATGTGGAAGAATACTGATTTCGGTGTTGAATGGGATCATGATATTGCTTACAACATGTCTAGCGGTGGCACTGGCAAAAACACCAATCTCGTATCCTTACGAGCAGCGGTGAAATTTAGCTAAACGCTCACTTCGCACTGGTTGCGATGAAAAAAGCCCGCTGATGCGGGCTTTTTTATTTTTACAACTTTACTCCCGAGCACCGATTCGCAATATGGCAAAACAATTCTGCCGTCCGTTCAGCATCATAACTTGCCGAATGTGCCTGCTGAATATCAACCGGAATGCGCGCACGTCTTGCAGCACGAGCGAGCACGGTTTCACCGAGAACCACCGCTGATAGAGAAGCCGTATCCAATGTTGTAAACGTATGAAAAGGCTGATAACGAAGCTTACTGCGTCTAGCGGCTTCGAGCATAAAGCTAAGATCGAACCACGCATTATGTCCCACCAAAATAGCCCGATAACAAGTCGTTTTTTCAAGCTGTTCTTTAATAACCGCGAAGATACGCTGCAAGGCTTGGCTTTCAGGAATAGCGAAGCGCAGAGGACCTTCAGGATCAATCCCGGTGATTGCTAAAGCTTCTTGCTCAACAAAAGCACCCTGAAAAGGTTCAACATGATAAGAATATGTTTGTTCACGATATAAACGACCGCCCTCATCCATCCCCAAGGTAACGGCTGCAATTTCAAGTAATGCGCTTCTCATTGGGTTTAAGCCTGATGTTTCAACATCAATCACCACAGGCAACAACCCTCGAAAACGTTTCGATAATACGCTCTGCTTCATTATTTTTCTCTAGTCAAAAGCCCAGTTTCCACTAAAATAGGGATTCGATATTCTTTTAACAATACGAAACCCTCACGAGTGGGTAATGATAACAAATAGGTACCTTATGCAAACAACACCAGTACACACACTTCTTTCCCTGCGAAATACTATCACAAGCACTTACCGAATGGATGAAACAGAATGTCTTAATCGGCTGATACCTGCAGCCAGTTTGCCTGAAAAAGAGTTGGCTCATATCGCAGACATTGCCAAACAGCTGGTCATTGAAACGCGTGACTATAAGAAAAAACAAGGGAAAATAGACACGTTATTGCATCAATATGATTTATCAACCGATGAAGGTATTGCGTTGATGTGCCTTGCTGAGGCATTACTACGCATCCCTGATAAAGCGACGATGGATAAATTTATCAGTGATAAAATTTCGACCGTGGATTGGAAAAACCATCTCAGCCATGAAAACAGTTTATTTATCAATGCCACCACTTGGTCTTTATTTTTAACAGGCAAAATTTACGCACCCACACTCGATGACCAAACTAATTTACTCAGCGCACTCAAACGAGCGGGTAGTCGTTTAGGTGTTGCCATGATTCGACCCATTATTTTGCAAATGATGAAAGCCATCGGCAAACAATTTGTGATGGGTGAAAATATCGAATCGGCGCTTGAACGTGCGATTCCCATCGAAGAAATGGGTTATCGCTTTTCCTACGACATGCTAGGCGAAGCTGCACGCACAGCGGAAGATGCCCAACATTATTATCAATCTTATGTGACAGCAATTGATGCCATCGGTGCTTCGGTCAAAGAAAATAGCCCTGAAAAAAATCCTGGTATTTCCATTAAATTATCAGCGCTCTATCCGCGTTACGAATATACACACTACCAACAAGCATTCGCAGTCATTTCTCCCTTGTTACTCGCACTCGCTCAACAGGCTAAAAAATATAATATTGGTTTAACCGTCGATGCTGAAGAAGCCGATCGTTTAGATTTATCACTCGATATTTTTGAAAAAGTTTACACGGATCCCTCACTCAACGGTTGGAATGGTTTTGGATTAGCTGTACAAGCTTATCAAAAACGTGCGCCTTATGTGATTGATTGGCTAGCGCAGCTCGCCAAACAAAATAATAAACGCATCATGGTGCGTTTAATCAAAGGTGCTTATTGGGATGCGGAAATTAAAATAAGCCAATTACAAGGCTTCACGAATTATCCTGTTTTTACTCGTAAAAACGCGACCGATGTCTCTTATCTTGCTTGCGCAAAAGCATTGCTTGCACAACCTGACTGTTTTTATCCGCAATTTGGAACGCATAATGCGTATTCTGTCGCTGCGATTTTAGAAATAGCGAAAGAGCATGATGCATTTGAATTTCAATGCTTACATGGCATGGGTCGTTCGCTTTATGATCATGTTGTCGATAAAACACATTTCAATCGTCCTTGTCGTATTTACGCGCCTGTTGGCACCCATCGAGATTTATTGGGCTATTTAGTACGCCGTTTATTAGAAAACGGAGCTAACAGTTCTTTCATTAATCGATTGGCTGATGATAAAACACCGCCTGAAAAAATGATTATCGATCCGGTTGCCCGCATGAAATCACTTGAAGAAAAGCCACATCCCAAAATCCCGCTTCCTAAAACCATTTATACTCATTGGCAAAATTCACAGGGAATTGATTTATCCAACCAAGATGAGTTCACAACATTAAAAAACAAATTAGACACGCTAACCAAAGAATCATGGGTTGCGGGGTCCATCGTGAATGGGAAAACATTGATTGATAAAAATGCACAGGCTGTCACTTCGCCTAGCCATCAAGAATCGGTCATTGGTTATGTGACAAAGGCTAATGAAGCTGATGTCGAAGAAGCATTAAGCATCGCTAGTTTTGCTATTCATGCATGGCAAAATAAATCCGTTGAAGAGCGTGCGGCCATTTTTGAACGGGCAGCTGATCTTTTTCAACAAAACATGCCGCAACTCGTTGCTTTGCTCACACAAGAAGCGGGGAAGTGCCTCTTGGATTGCATCTCCGAAATTCGTGAAACCATCGATTATTGCCGTTATTATGCGTATCGCGCACGCTGTGACCTCGCACCGGTCACCTTACCTGGCCCAACAGGTGAAATGAATCAACTCACCTTACACCCTCGAGGAATCATTGCCTGTATCAGCCCATGGAATTTTCCATTAGCTATTTTTTCAGGACAAATCATTGCTGCCTTGCTAGCTGGTAATACCGTCATTGCTAAACCCGCTGAACAGACACCTTTAATTGCATTCCACGCTGTGAAAATTTTCCATCAGGCCGGTGTTCCTCCTCAAGTGTTACAACTCTTAATTGGTAAAGGCAGTGTCATCGGTGCAGCCTTAGTGAACGATCCACGTGTAGCGGGTGTGATGTTTACGGGGTCAACAGAAACAGCGAAATTTATCGAGAAATCACTTGCCAATCGTCCTGGGCCTATTGCCCTGTTTGTCGCAGAAACCGGTGGGCAAAACGCGATGATTGTCGATTCATCTGCTTTAGCTGAACAAGCTGTCATGGATATTGCACAATCTGCTTTTAATAGCGCAGGACAACGTTGCTCCGCATTGCGTGTGTTATTTGTGCAAGATGAAATTGCACCTAAATTATTATCGATGCTAAAGGGATATATGGCTGAATTAACCATGGGCGATCCTACGCAATTATCGACTGACATTGGACCTGTCATTGATGGCGGCGCACAGCGCATGTTACAACAACATTTTGCAGCCATGAATGAAGAAGCCACTTTGCTCGCGCAAGTCCCTCAACGCAACACACCCTCTGGTTATTATTTTGCACCTTGTGTCTTTGAATTATCTGATTTAAGTATTTTAAAAGGCGAAATATTTGGACCCATTCTGCATGTCATCCGTTATCGTGCCGATGAATTAGAAAAAGTCATGGATGCTATCATCAATACGGGTTATGGATTAACATTAGGAATACACAGTCGCATTGATGCGACTATCCAACGGATTGCAAATCGTATGCCTGTCGGTAACATTTATGTTAATCGCAACATGATTGGTGCCGTAGTAGGCGTACAACCTTTCGGCGGAGAAGGATTATCAGGAACCGGTCCTAAAGCAGGTGGACCACATTATTTACCGCGCCTGTGTTTAGAGCGATCTATTTCCATTAATACAACGGCTGTGGGTGGTAATGCAAAATTAGTATCACTACTTGAGGATGATGATGCCACAAACTGACGCCATTAGTTATGTCATATTTCTTATCTTTACTGGAACAGCGATTTTATCAACCCTCGCTTTGTTCACGCGTCAATCTTTGTTAGTTGCCTATATTGCCCTGGGTGCCATTTTAGGCCCCTGGGGTTTAAAGCTGGTTGATAATGGCATTGTGATTCGCCAAGCCGGTGATATCGGTATTATCTTTTTGTTATTTTTATTAGGACTTCATTTACAACCGCAAAACTTATTTCATTCTTTACGAAAAATGAGTTTAATCACCATCGCCAGTTCGATTATTTTTTTCACCATTGGATTTGTACTTGGTATTGTGTTTCATTTTAGCCTTGAAGAAAGTTTAGTGATTGGTACGGCGGGTATCTTTTCAAGTACCATTATTGGTATCAAATTATTACCCACAACCACACTTCACCATCAACACACGGGTGAATTAGTCATTAGTATTTTATTATTGCAAGACATTCTCGCTATTTTTGCCATTTTAATTTTAAAAATTATTGCAAATCGTACCGTTAGCAATCATGTTGAACTCATTATCAGCGCGGTTCCTATTGTGTTGATCGTTGCTTATTTATTTCAGCGTTTTATTCTTTCTTGGTTACTCGCTCGTTTTGATAAAATTCATGAATATATTTTTATTTTGTCGATCGGTTGGTGCTTAAGTTTAGCAGAGCTAGGCCATGCGTTAGGACTTTCAGAAGAAATTGGCGCTTTCATTGCTGGTGTATCACTTGCATCCAATCCCATTGCTTTTTATATTGCTGAAAATTTAAAACCTTTGCGTGATTTCTTTTTGGTTTTATTCTTTTTCTCAGTCGGTGCCGGATTTCATTTCGATCATTTTTTTGAAATTATCACGCCTGCACTCTTTTTTGCTGGATTAATTTTAATCTTAAAACCCATTGTTTTTAACTGGCTCCTACATCGCTCGGGTGAAATTAAATCGATTAGTTGGGAAATTGGCGTGCGATTAGGGCAATTAAGTGAATTTTCATTATTACTTATTTACATGGCATCCGATACCCATTTAATTGATCCTGTGATGGCGAATATGGTTGAAGCGGCCATTATTATCACCTTTATTGTTTCATGTTATTGGACTGTGATGCGTTATCCGACACCGCTGGCAGCAACCGATAAATTGCGGAGGGATTAAAAAATCATGAATGCACCTCATCATGCACACGATCACACTCATCATCACCATCATCATGGTCACAGCCATAGCTCACGCTCATTCAATGCAGCTTTCGCCATTGCTGTGACGATTACATTGATTTATACGTTCTCTGAAGCAGGTTATGCCTTTTATGCCTCTTCCATGAGTTTACTAGCTGATGCGGTGCATAATTTAGGAGATGCCTTAGGATTAATTTTAGCGTGGATTGCGAATTGGCTCTTATCTTTTCCTGCTCGTAAACGATATAGTTATGGCTTTAAACGCACGACAATTATTGCCGCCTTAGCCAATGCCTTTATTTTAGTTGCAACCTCCGCATTGATTGCCTATGAATCGATTTATAAATTACTACATCTTTCAACGATGAATGAAACCATTGTCATTGTCATCGGTTTGATTGGAATCGTCGTGAATGTCGGTTGCTCTCTCCTTTTTATGCGTGGCGCAAAAGATGATGTGAATATCAAAGGCGCTTTTTTACATCTCATGGCTGATGCACTTATTTTAGTCGGCGTTGTCATTTCAGCCCTTGTCATCAAATACACACAATGGGTATGGATAGATCCCATTGTCGGTCTGATTATCGTGAGCATTGTGCTGTGGGGAACATGGGGGTTATTGCATGATTCCGTTACGCTCATTCTCGATGCTATCCCACGCTATATCGATCATATCGGTGTGAAAAATTATTTAAGTGATTTACCTGGCGTCAAGGCCGTCCATGATTTGCATATTTGGGGGTTGAGCACACGCGAAGTGGCTTTAACAGCCCATTTAACAATGCCAACATCCTCTTTTTTTACCAATGCGGATTACAAAAAAATCAATGAAGTATTGCATGAAAAATTCAACATTAGTCACGTCACACTCCAATTAGAATCAGATAGTGCCGAAGATCCTTGCATTCGAAGTGAGACGTGTTAAAGGTTAGAAATTATAATCTAAAGAAGTATCATCAAGAATATTATTATTATCTGGCGTGATTTTTTTTCGATTTTCTATCCAAAAAGGTGGGTTTTTCATCGCGTTATCGCTTAATTTCAGGGTCATGTTATCCAATTTCTTTTGAGCAAATAACTTCTGATCGGGACGACTGTTTTCCGATTCCAAAACCATCTTACGAGCTTCCATTGAAAGATCAACGTGATCATTTATTTCAAAAAAATTACCAAAAAAATTTAATGCATCATAAAATTTTCCATAAGTGCTGTTTGATAATTTTATATTTTTTATTTGAGAATAAAGTTCGATTATCTTCTCTGGATTTGTCGATTTTAAAAGATTTATTAATTTCAAATAAACGGGAATTAATTGAGGATTACCCGGGTTTTTATTTAATGCAGCTTCATAAGCTAAAATTGCGGCATTATAGTTATGCTCCTTTTCAAAACAATATGCTTTATTCACATAAGGAAGCGCAAGAATCGGATCTTCAAGAACTTGGCGAGCTTTTAATGCGTCACTTGTTTCACCTTTTTCTTCCAATTTATTGGCAACAACCGAAAGAAAAGCCTCTACTAGATTATCGATATCTTTATTGTATTTTTGACCATTTTCTAAATTTTTTACTATTGCTTGCCTGAAATATTTAGATGCATATAAATATTGTTTTTCTTGAAGATAATAACACCCCATATTAAAAAAAGCCTTCCCAAAATCCGGATAATTTTTTATGTTTTTTTCGAAAATATTGAGCGCCTTTTCTTTTTCACCCAGAAGAAGATAAATTTCGCCTAATTTAGAACGAGTTTGTTTAGAGATATCATTCTTCTGAATTCCTTTTAACAAAAATTGAATTGCATTATCTGACTTGGCAAGCAAATACAAAGCATATCCCCTGCTTGAATAAACTTCATCAAGGAAATGATGGAGATCATTTTCATCTTCGTTTGTTAATTTAAATAATTTGAATATCTTTTCAATTTCGCTTAATGCTTTTTCAAAAAAATCTCCGGCTTCTTGATGCTTACCTAAGAATACAAAAACCATTCCCTGTTTATAAAAAGCGTTTGCCAATAGTCGATACGCATTCAAGTCATCTCGATCACAACGAATGAGATCGCTAAAAAATCGGATTGCTTCTTCATATTTTTTTCCCTTTAAAAAAGACACTCCCTCACTGTATCTTTCGACAGTATATTTTTCTGAGCGAAACATAAATTTAATCTCTCTCGTTTTAATTTTTAATTATCAACTTTTAACGTAACTACTCACCCGGCGTCATTGCGAAACCCGCGTTTTTTGCGGGTTGAAGCAATCCAGTTAGCATTCTTATGGATGCTTCGTCGCAAAAAACGCTCCTCGCAACGACGAGTGAGCAGTTACATTTTAACCAAAAATTCTAATAATTTATTAAAAAGTCTTAAGAAATCTCGATTATTGAGAGAAATTAAAAAAATATTGATATTCCTTGAGCCACTAATCGAAAACAGCGTGCGAAAAAAATTGTCATACATGGCCTAAAACGCGATGACTTTTGGCTTAACCAACCGTTCAAAATCGCTAAAAGATACTTGCATTAATTCAGAATGTGATCCGGCATTAAATAAAATATGATCTTGTTGCGTTAAGTGATTTGAAACAAACACGGGCATATCATACAAATTTCCAAACGGAGGCATCGCACCCACCTCACAGCCTGAAAATTTATCTTTAAATTCAGACTCTGACGCAAGATCAACCTCCCTCATCCCCGTTGCTTCACGCAATTTAGCAAAATTAACTTGATCTTTTGCCGATAAAACAACCATTGCCATATGACCATCGGCTTTAACAATGACTGTTTTGGCCAACTGTTTGCCAGAAATATGCGCCGCAGCAGCAATTTCCTGAGAAGTAAAAGCCGGTGAGTGAGTGAGAGAAACATACTTAACATGATGACTATCAAGAAATTCTTTCAATTTTTTGACTGGCATGATTCTCTCCTTGTTTTGATGCCGATAGAACTATTATAAACGTTTTTAAAAGCTATTGTTTAAATCAAAAATCAAGTAAACTCCGGATTTTATTGCAAAGATATTGATATGATTAACAATGGATAATCAATTAAAATTAATTAACACCAATCGCCTCTTCTATTTTTTTGTTTTCACTCATCTTTTATTGTGGACGCTTGTTCCTGTTTTTATTCGCGATAACTTACCACTGGATTCCATCGAGGGCACGATTTGGGGACATCAATTAGAATGGGGTTATGATAAAAATCCATTTTTAAATGGTTGGTTGACGGCACTAGCCACCTATTGGGGTGGATCTTCTGGATGGATGATTTATTTATTCAGTCAACTATCTGTCATCCTTTGTTTCTGGGCAATTTGGCAAATAGCAAAAAACATATTAACACCCATTCATGCATTGATTTCTATTCTGATTTTAGAAGGTATTCAATATTACAATTTTCATGCCATTGATTTTAACGATAATACGTTAGAATTAAGCCTATGGGCACTCACCATCTATTTTTTTTATCGCGCATTACAAGAAAAAAATAATCTCTATGCCTGGATCATGACAGGCTTTTTTGCGGCACTCTGCATGATTGCAAAGTATTATAATGATGCATTAATAAAATCCATGGATTTGCTTTTATTAAGTGATTCACAACATCGCAAACAATTATGCACATGGCCACCTTACATTGGACTCACGATATTTATCGTCGTCATTTTGCCGCATGTGATTTGGCTTTTCTTTCATGATTACATCACCGTGCAATATGTTTTTCAGCGCACAAGCAGTCCGCCTAGCTGGACTAATCATTTTTATTTTCCCGCACAATTTGCTTGGCAACAATGTCAAGTATTTTTACCTGCCCTGATTCTTTTTTCTTTTTTATTAATCGGCAAAAAATCACGAGTCACTCAATCCAAAAAACACATCCGCACTTTTGATAAACAATTTTTATTTTATGCCGGCATGGGACCCTTTCTTCTCACGCTTTTATTATCGATACTGTTAGGCATTAAATTACGCGCCGGATGGGGGATGCCTTTATTATCTTTGTGGGGCGTGATCTTGCTTGCTTATACTCAACCTCATTTAACTAAAATAAAATTATATGGTTTTTACAGCTTCATTTTTATTTTAATGGGAGTTTTTCTGTATGGTTATCGATTATCCCTGATCGATTCACCTGATGCATCAAGCGCTAATTTTCCAGGCAAACAAATCGCAACAACCATTACACAAAAGTGGCGCGCACAATATCACCGCCCCTTGAATTATGTTGCAGGTTCCCGTTGGATTAGCGGCAACATTAGCTTTTATTCCGAGGATCATCCCAGTGTTTTCATTGAGTGGAATCGATCACGCTCACCATTTATCACTATCAAACAAATGAAACAAGAAGGTGCCGTATTCGTGTGGGATATAACAGATCATGAAACTTTACCAGAAGACATTCAAAAACAATTTCCACAATTACAAAAATCACAAATGCTGATTTTTGATTGGCTGCGAAATAAGCAAAAAATTGCGCCCATTCAACTAGGGATCGCCATGTTGCCGCCCACAAAAAAATGAATTCAGTTCGAACAAAAAACAAAGATTTTTAAAATGACGATGGCGATATGATCGCTGACATCAATAAATCTGTTATCGATGACGCCGCATGATCGACTTCTGCTTGCGTTGTGAATCGTCCAAAAGAAAATCGCAATGCACTTCTTGCGTGATCTTCATTGAATCCCATCGCACGTAAAACATAAGAACCTTCCGTGCCCTTACCAAGGCAAGCCGAACCACTGGAAGCCGCCAGCATCGGCAAACGATTGAGCAAATCATCGGCTATCATGCCATCAAAAGAAATATTGAGAATATGTGGCACACCATTTATTAGATCGCTATTCATACGCATATTAGTAATAGAAGCTAATTTTGTTAAAAAAGATGCGCGTAATTGCGTAATACGCTCATACTCAGATTGTAAATTTTTTTGTGCTAAATAAAATGCCTCGCCCATACCCACTACTTGATGCGTTGCCATCGTACCCGAACGCATTCCCTGTTCATGACCACCACCATGAATTAAAGGCTCCACGCGCACTCGTGGTTTTTTACGCAAATACAAAACACCGACTCCCTTGGGCCCATACACTTTGTGCGCACTGAGTGATAATAAATCGATAGGCACATCACGCAAATTAATAGCGAGTTTACCGGCACTTTGTGCTGCATCGACATGCAATAAAATACCTCGCGATGAAGTCATTTGTGCGATCGCATTGATATCTTGAATGACCCCTGTTTCATTATTCACATGCATGATAGAAACAAGGACCGTATCGGGACGCAATGCTGCTTGAAACGTATTTAAATTTAATAACCCATTTTTTTCTGCTGCCAGATAAGTAACGTCATATCCTTTTTTTTCCAAATGCTGACAAGTATCCAACACGGCTTTATGCTCAGTTTTCATCGTAATAATATGCTTGCCTTTACGTTGATAAAGCTGCACAGCGCCTTTGATCGCTAAATTATCTGACTCCGTTGCACCCGATGTCCAAATAATTTCTTCCGGCTCTGCTGAAATAAAAGCAGCCACTTGTGCACGAGCCTCTTCAACCGCCTCTCTTGCTTCTCGGCCATAAACATGCAAAGAAGAAGGATTGCCAAACAGGCCTTCTTTACTCAAGCAAGCTTGCATTTTTTCAACCACGCGGGGATCAACCGGTGTTGTCGCTGCGTAATCAAGATAAATTGGATTCATTTTCGTGTGGATTTTATTGTTTAATTTGCGTATAAAATAATCAAGATTCGCAGAGAAGTCAAATCGCAAGTTGATGGTACGTTCAGTCTGTTGGCAATGAAGCCTATTGTTTTTTGCAAGTAAAGCGCAGGAGGGCGGAGCCCGACGAGCCATTGCAAAAAATAATAGGCTTCATTGCCAACATGCTGGAAGTGCCGATTTTATTGATTAAAAATTTCTATTCGTTAGGATTGTCATGCAACAAACACTTTCTACAAAAAAATTTTTGTTCGGCTTACTAAGCCTCTGTCTCATTTACATCGGATTTGAGTTTTTCTTAAACGCCTATACCATGCTGGGCGTCGATGAGTTTTGGTTTGCACATCGTGCATTTCAATATAAAGATCAATTCCCTTATCGTGATTTTGCCCCATATAAAACCGTCTTAGGCTATTATTTTCTGCTCATTCCCATGCTCTTTTCGCATAATATCATTGAAACACTCATCACCATTAAAAATTTTCTTGCCCTGTTAAACGCTTGCGTTATTTTTTTTTCTGGCTGGTGGTTAACAAAATTTTTTTCACGCACAGGCATTCTCATTGCTTTTACCATGATGATTATTTCTGACATCATGCTTTCTTATTCCACCAATATTCGGGTTGATTTGTTAGCTTATTGGTTTTGTTTATTCGCCGTTTTATTTTTATTAGAAAATCGGCTATTACTAGCAGGATTGTTACTCGGCCTTGGCTTTATCACATCACAAAAAGCAATTTGGTATGTTTTTGCCAGTGAATGCACTTTAATCGTGCAATATCTATTTGCTTCCTATAAAAACCCTGAGCACATTCGATTTATTTCAAAAAAAACGATAGGGAATTTTATTCGATTTAATTTAATGATCGCAGCTGTCATTATCTGTTATCTTTTATTCTGGACCGCTATGTCTGATTGGCAAACTGTCATGCACAGCGTATTCATCGAAGCAAGGATTATGTATCAACTTGATTGGTATGATGACGCTAGAAAACTTTTTTGGACAACCATTTTATTATATAACCCGCTTCCCTTTTTATTATCGCCGCTTATTTTAATGAGCTTGTGCGTCACCTACCCCGATGACCGTCACTACCAACAACGAGTACTGATCATCACGTTTGCTTTTATCATTCTTTTTTGCTTAATTCCTTACAAACAAATCTTTCCTTATTACACACAAGTCACCTTACCCATTTTTCTCATTTTGTATGCTGCGTTTTTTTCTTGGCTACTAAACATTTTCAAAAAAAATCAAGCGATCATCATTCTCGTCGGTAGAAATAAATTATGGCTAGGTTTAGCTTTTCATATGGCTGCTATTATTTATATTTTATTCGAATTTTCACTACCGAAAATTTATGCCATCATTTGCATCATCCCTCTATTACTAGGATTCCATGTTACAAATCATGAAAAGCCTTCTGTTGAAAAAATGAAAAAAGATTCTTTTCTCCTCCTTTGCATCAGCCTAGCCTTCGTAGGAGGCATTTATCCCCTCACTTTATTTACTTACAAATTAATCAATTTAAATGGCGCTTACCAAAAGGCGCATATTCTAACAATGGAATCCCTTTTAACGGATGGGAGTGATTATCTTGCAGGTATTGAGCTACTTTATAATAAAAATCAACCGATTCAGGGTATGCGACATTTAATGGGGCCTGCCATCGATTATTTATATCAACCAACTGACAAATTACGCCCCGTTATGCTGGCTTCATTATATGAAGATCCCAATGCCACCATTAATTCCGTGATAACAGATTTAAAAAAATCGTCTGTTAAATTTTATGTGAATAATTATCGCATGTATAATTTACCTAAAAAAATCAAAGATTATTTAGCGACAGAATATACGCATTGGTGGGGAAGTATTTATTTTTACGCACCACTTATTTCAGCAGGTAACCAAAAAATAATATTGAAATTTTCAGGTAACTATATGATCGATTCAGATAAACAAACCAAAATTCAACTCGACAATAAAACCTATGCCTCGCATCATATTATTTATCTACCCAAAGGAGAACATACCACTTCTTCTACCTCTTATTTCCGTTTAAAATTAATCCCCAATGAATTATTATTCATTGATCCGCGATTTTATAAAGAAGAAATATATCAGATTCTTTTTTGAAACCCTGAAAGATGCCACTCTAATAAGGTCATAAAAAAACTAGCGAAAACCAATTGAATACCTAAAATAAACGATGTCGTCGAAGGAATGAGAATACGCATGACCTGCGTCGGAGCAAGCGAACCAAATGAATGATGCACCCAGTTCCAAAAAGCATAACAGGCACCCCCTGCACCCGCCAACATCATGATTCCTCCCAATACAATCCCTCGTTCCAATGTAAAATAATTTAAAAATGATAACCCTCGTTTTTCGAAAGGTATTTTTAAGCGATGATTTGCAACAAATTTTGCAAAAATAGAAAAGCCAATGACTTGCCAGCCGATAATCATAAACAAACTGCTAAATAACATGGTATGAATATCGAAATTAATGCCCGCTATATTAATTGGGCCCATCGTTAATAATGACATACATAGTAAACCGAGCGTCATTAAAAAAAATCCAGGATACAAAAAAAGCCAACGTGGACTAAATAATAATAATAAACGTAAGTGCCGCCAACCATCTCGCCAAGGTCGTAAATGAGGACGTCGATTGCGACCATCCGGAAATAATGGGGTAGGAACTTCTGTGATTTTTAATTTGTTTAAGCTGGCTTTTACAATCATTTCACTAGCAAATTCCATGCCATCACCTTGCAATGATAATTGCTGAAAAACATCTCGACGAAATCCGCGCAAACCACAATGAAAATCACCAATGCGACTTTTAAAAAATTGTCTGCCAATAAACGATAAAATGGGATTTCCGACATAACGATTTAAAAAAGGCATGGCACCGCGTTGAATACCGCCTTTAAATCGATTTCCCATCACCAAATCATCGCCTTCTCGTAATTGCTTGATGAAATCAGTGAGATGTTGAAAATCATAACTATCATCCGCATCACCCATGATGATGTATTGTCCTTTTGCTGCGGCAATTCCACTTTTTAATGCAGCACCATAACCACGCGTCGCCACGTTAATAAGGTTAGCGCCTTGCTCTTTTGCAATTTGCTGAGATCCATCCGTACTGCCATTATCCGCAATGAGAATTTCGCCGCTAATCTTTTCATTATGTAAAAATGTTTTTGCTTTTCGAATACAAGTTGCTAATGTTTCCGCTTCATTAAGACAAGGCATTAAAATGGTTAACTCGATGGATTCCATATTATTCCTTTAATTTATCCTGCATAGCAGTCAGCATACCGCGCAACATATTAACTTCCATCACATCAGGATTCGCTCGAAAAAACAAGCGACGCAATCGTGTCATTAATCGACGTGGTGCGCTTAATTTTAAAAAATCGATATCAACCAAAACTGTTTGCAAATGAGCAAAAAATCGCTCCATTTCCTCCATACTAGCCGGCGGAAAATCTTTATCTTCTAACATGATTTCATTTTCGAAACTCGCAAGACGACACTCATAGGCAATAATTTGCACGGCTTGCGCAATATTTAAAGAACTATAATCTGGGTTTGCAGGAATTTGCACATGTAAATGACAACGGTGCAATTCCTCATTCGTCAAACCGGATTGTTCACGCCCAAATAAAATGGCTATCTGAGATTGATCCCGCAGTGCTTCTTGTTTAACACGTGCAGCCATTTCACGAGGAAGCAGTAATGGCCAAGGAATCGTTCGCATTCTTGCACTTGTCCCCACCACTAAGGTGCAATCATGAATCGCTTCCGTCAGCGTTGATACGACTACGGCTTTTTCTAATATATCCGCAGACCCCGAAGCCATTTCGATAGCTTTATCATGGGGAAATTCTTTGGGTTCAACCAAATAAAGCTCGCTTAATCCCATAGTTTTCATTGCACGTGCAGCAGAACCGATATTGCCTGGATGAGAAGTATTCACTAAAACAATGCGTGTACGATTCAACATAAAAAATTTTTATATCCTACTTTTAAAAGGAAAAAATGGTTGGCTTGACCACAGCCATTCCGAAAAGCCAATTAGTTTTCATTTATCAACAGCCTTTAGCACATGCTCACCCGCGCCTTTAAATAAACGACTTTTTATTGATTGAAATCCTAGCATCCTGCAATCATTCGTTTTATCATGGGCCATTCATTATAACGAGACGTTCTTTAAACTTCATTATGCGCGAACCCATTATAAATATTGCAGTCGAAGCTGCACGAACAGCCGGCAACATCATCACCCGAACCATGCATCGGTTGGACACTATCAAAATTGCTGAAAAACAACCGAATGATTTTGTTACAGAAATTGACCAACGGGTTGAGCAAGAAATTATCTCCATCATTCACAAGGCTTACCCTGCTCACGGCATCTTGGGCGAAGAATCTGGCGAACAAAAAGGAAACGAATACCTGTGGATTATTGACCCGATTGATGGCACGCGTAATTTTATTCACGGATTTCCCCATTTTGCAATTTCCATTGCCGTCATGCATAAAAATAAAATTGAACATGGCGTTATTTACGATCCTGTCCGCCAAGAATTATTCACGGCCAGTCGCGGGAAGGGTGCCCGATTGAACGATCATCGTATCCGTGTCAGTCAACGTAAACATCTCCATGAATGCTTGATGGGCACCGGATTTGCTTATCGCCATACTGATAAAGAAAATCCAATTCCAGTGCATATTCTGCAAACTATTTTGCCGAATTGCGGCGATATTCGCCGCGCAGGTGCTGCCACCTTAGACTTAGCTTATGTGGCTTGCGGGCGCTTAGATGGTTTTTGGGAATTGGGACTGCATATCTGGGATATTGCTGCTGGCATTTTATTGGTCAAAGAAGCCGGTGGCATTGTGTGTGATTTGCACGCAGGCGAAGATTATCTGAAAACAGGCGATGTGGTAGCAGCCAACCCGATGATCATGCGGCAATTTCTCAAATCGATTCAACCTCATCTTGAAAAAAAATCATAAGGATATTTGTGATGACTTATTCTTCTACGGTTATCTGGAAACGACACTCCGAGGCTTTTACTGCCAAAACATATGATCGGACACATCATATTCACTTCGGCGGTGGATTTTCAATTGAAGCCAGCAGTGCACCCGAATATTTAGGCAAAGCTGAATTACCGAATCCTGAAGAATTATTTGTTGGCTCCATTTCCAGCTGCTTTATGCTGACATTTCTTTATTTGGCTGCAATGAAAGGATTAGTCGTTGATGAATACAGCGCAAAAGCAGATGGCACCTTAGCAAAAAATGCCGAAGGCAAAATGGCGATGACAGAAGTCGTGATTCGACCTGTTATTGTATTTTCAGAAAAAATACCCGAAGCAGCTCTCTTAAAAGAATTATTTCACAAAGCACATGAAAATTGTTTTATTTCTTCGTCGGTCAAAACAAACGTATCCGTTGCGTATGGTGCAGAAGTGATGGTGTGACATGATGGTTCTTCCGGAATGGCTGTGGGGCAAAATAACCACTCACTAATCCAACGTCTGCCGGTAACGCTTCAAAGCCAACACTAAAGTCACCATCATAAAAACTAATATTGGCCACAAATCTACCCAGGCATCGATGAAACCGATGCCTTTTAACATGATGCCACGAACAATATTAATAAAGTGCGTCAACGGCAGTAAATTACCTATCCATTGCGCCCATGCGGGCATTCCTTTAAATGGAAACGCAAAGCCCGACAATAGCATGGAAGGTAAAAAGAAAAAGATACTAATTTGACTTGCTTCAAGTTGTGTCTTCGCTAACGTTGAAATGGTCATACCCACTGATAAATTCGCCAGAATAAAAGGAAGAACTAAGATAAATAATAAAAGAGGATTACCTATCATTGGGACACGAAAAAACATGGTTGCGAGAAAAACTACAATTAACACTTGAATATAACCAACAATAATAAACGGCGTTGCTTTGCCAATAATCACTTCTAATGGCAAAACAGGCGTAGACAATAATGTTTCCATCGTCCCTTGTTCACGCTCACGCGTGAGCGCCATCGATGCAACCATCACAAATGTCATTGTTAATACGGTGCCTAATAGGCCTGGCACAATATTATATTGCGTGATAGCACTCGGATTATATTTTGTATGCACACGTAATTCCGCAGGACCCGGTGTTGGATTAAGTGAAGCCAATGGACCGATTAAATCGTACTGAAAAATATGATTCATTAACGTGGATGATGCCGACACGGCATAAGCAACAGAAACAGGATCCGTCCCATCCACTTCTAACAAAGCCGCAGGATGTTCACCACGCACTAATTTACGTGAAAAATCGGGTGGAATGGTTAATGCAAATAATACTTGATGTGTAGCCATCCATTTTGTCGATTCTGCTTCTGATTGTGGATAATGATCAAATTTAAAATATTCAGTATTTTGCAATTGATGTATCACTGTTCGTGCAAAAGGTCCTCCATCATAATTCATCAATGAAGTGGGTAAATATTTTGGATTGGTGTTAATAGCCAATCCAAATAATAACAATTGAACGACAGGCATCATAATCACTAAAAAAAAAGTACTGCGATCCCGCTTAAATTGAATAAATTCTTTGATGACCAACGCTTTCAAACGAATCAATGAAAAATGCTTATTCATGTTGCTGATCCTTTTTCTGCATTCGCTTCATTCACAAGATGAATAAACACTTCTTCTAAACTCGTCCCCACTTGTTTCCATGAAAATTGCGGATAATGTGCAATTGCTTGCGATAACAATAATTCATCCGTACCACAAATACGCAAATCATTTCCCCACGCAACAACTTGCAACACCCCCGGTTGATGTTGTATTTTCGCCGATAATGTCGCCAATCCCTGACCTGTTGCCGCCCACGTTATCAACCCTGCTTTCTTCATGATGTCATCAATACTACCTTCCGCCATCAAATGACCATACACAATATAAGCCAATCGATTACAACGTTCAGCTTCATCCATATAGTGCGTACTCACTAATGAGGAAATTCCTTTTGTTGTGAGATAAGCAATATAATTCCAAAATTCTCGTCTTGCTTTTGGATCAACACCCGCTGTCGGTTCATCTAATAATAATAATTGCGGTTCATGAATTAATGCTGCCGCTAATGATAAACGTTGTTTCCATCCGCCTGATAATCGACGTGATAAAATATTTTTATATTGATCTAACCCTAATTCATTCATAATATCATTCACACGCTTTTGATAATCTTGTTGTGAATAAACACTCGAAATAAATTCCAAATTTTCTTTCACGGTTAAATCTTGATACAAACTAAATAATTGCGGAACATAACCGACTGATTGTTTTATTGCTTCCGAATGCTGCGAAATATCATATCCCAAGCATTGTCCCGTGCCTTGATCCGGCGTCATGAGTCCGCACAACATACGAATAGTGGTTGTCTTGCCACTTCCATTGGGACCAAGAAATCCAAAAATTTCGCCTCGTTTGACTTGCAAAGAAAGATTCATAACCGCTGGTTTGCCAGCAAAACTTTTACTTAAATTTTTTACATCGATGACAATATCTGCTGTCATAATGATCCTAAAAAGAATAAGTAATGATCACCGGCTGACCTGGGTGTAAATGATAAGCTTCTGCTGGATCAATCGCTGCTTCAATGCGATAAATTAATTTTTCACTGGTCGTTTCGCTGTAAATAACGGGTGGCGTATATTCTGCTGAAGGAGAAATAAAACTAATTCGAGCAGGATAAGCCGTGGAACAACCATCGCAATGAATACGCACTAAATCATTTAATTTTATTTTCCCTAACACCGTTTCAGGAACATAAAAAATTGCTTTAATATCATTCGGTGCTAATAATGATACGATGGGTTTATTAGCAATAGTATATTCACCTTGTCGATAATACGTATCAAAAACGATCGCATTCACAGGCGCGGAAATTATTTTTTGATTCTTAGTCCATTCTGCTTGAACCATCCACGCAGCATTTTCAGAAATGGTTGCATTGGCTTGTTTTAATTGTGATTGCAATCCGATATAGGATGATTTCGCTTGATCTAATTGTGATCGCTCAATCGCATTTTTAGGAACCAACACTTTGTAACGATCATAAGTAATTTTGGCATAATTTAAATTCGCAATCGTGACATCGCGTGAATAAATCGATGCTTTCCATTTTTCAATCGCAGCTTCATACGCATCACTTTCAGGCTCCGCTTCCAATACAAATAAAACTTGCCCTTGCTTAACGCGCGCGCCGCGCTCTACTCGCCATTCTTTTAATACACCGGAGACATTGGTCGCCATGTAAGTATAGCGACCCTCAATGTATCCTTGCGCACGAGATTGGGATGAATCAGAACAAGCAACAAGAAATGGTATGGCGGCTACCATTAACAATACTGTTTTTTTTGATGGCATAATTCATCCTGAAAAATGAGGCATCACTCATTGACATCATAACAAAAATAACAGCGTTGAGGATCCATAAAAATTCCCTTCGCTTTTTATGGCCTTTCATCCACCATCTTTGGTTGTGGTACTAAATGTTGCCGCGTTAACCCTAAGGCAACCGAAAGGGATCCTGCGACATAAATCGATGAATACGTACCAACAATAATCCCAATAATCAGCGCTAAAGAAAATCCATGCAGCAAACTACCGCCTAAGAAAAAGAGCGCTGTCACAACGGTTAACGTCAAAACCGATGTCATGATCGTTCGTGATAATGTTTGATTAATTGATTGATTCATCACTTCCAACACGTCTGCTTTTCGCAATTTGCGAAAGTTTTCACGGACACGATCGAAAATAACAATCGTATCATTCAGCGAATAACCAATAACGGTTAATACGGCAGCTAGCGCAATCAAATTAAATTCGACATTAAAAAAGGAAAATAAGCCTAAAATAATGATAGGATCATGCACTAACGCAACGGTTGATCCAATGGCAAAGCGCGTATCAAAACGAAAGGCAATGTAAATCATCGTTCCTAATAAGGCTAACATAATTGCCATCAAACTTTTACTTGTCATTTCTTTTCCAACTTGCGGACCGATATAACTAACTTGCACGATTTTGCCATTCGGCACCGCTTGTGCTACTTGATTCACTATTTCTGTTTGTGCTTTGTCACTCATCGTCAATGCATTTTTATTTTTTGGAACAAGTGTCACTAATACATCTTTCGATGTGCCATAACTAATGACCACTGCTTCCGGAAATCCTGCTTTTCCAAGATCTGTTCGGATTTCCGCTAAATTGGCTTCCTCTTGAAAATGCATTTGAACTTGGGTACCACCCGTAAAATCTAATCCCCAATTTAATCCATGAACAATTAACGAACCAATTGAAAATAAAAATAAAACAATGGAAAGAACAGCCGCACCTTTGCGCTGCGCCATGAAATCGATTGTCGTATTATGTTTAAAAAATTCCATGCTAAATCACCTCTAAATGCCAATCGAAATTTGTTTAAGTGAACGACCACCATACAATAAATTAACGATCGCGCGCGTCCCCGTGATCGCCGTAAACATCGAAGTAATCAGGCCCACTGTCACGGTAATCGCTAATCCCTTGACAACCCCCGATCCTAAGCTAAATAAAATTAACATCACGATTAATGTTGTGATATTGGCATCCAAAATTGTAACAAATGCGCGTTCGTATCCCGCATGAATACTCGCTTGGATCCCCATCCCTCGCCTGATTTCTTCACGTATACGCTCAAAAATTAACACATTTGCATCCACAGCCATGCCCACTGTTAACACAATACCCGCAATACCCGGCAACGTGAGTGTTGCGCCTAATAAAGATAACACAGCGATAATCAAGACAAGATTCATCGCTAAAGCAAGATCCGCAACCAACCCCATCACGCCGTAATAAAGCGCCATAAAAAGCACCACGAGCGTCATACCCACTTCCACAGAAAGGACACCCATGTGAATATTTTGCTTACCTAATGTCGGGCCCACTTGACGTTCTTCAATGATGGTGACAGGCGCCGGTAATGCCCCTGCACGCAAAAGCAGTGCTAACGTACGTGCTTCATTTTGACTAGTCAGACCCGTTATTTGAAAATTACTGCCCAATGCGCTTTGCACGGTTGCGACACTAATCACATGTCGTTCTGTCTGATAGGTAATGACTTGTTTACCGTTTTCTATTTTAGGTGTTGATTTGACTTCGACAAAAACAACCGCCATCGGTTTACCAATATTTTCTGCTGTTGTTTTGGTAAACAAACTATCGCCTGCTCCACCTAAACGGACAGAAACATTGGCTCGACCATCCTCTCCAAATCCCGATGACGCTGAAACAATGGATGACCCACGTAACACAATTTGATTCTTTAATAAAATGGGTCGATCATTGTAAAGATATAAACGGGTATCCGCTGGCGCAGCTCCTTCTCGCGCTGCCATCGTCGCATCATGCTCAACATCAACCATGTGAAATTCCAATGTTGCCGTTTTGCCTAAAATATTTTTCGCTTCGGCTGTATCTTGTATACCGGGCAAATCGACTGAAATTCTGCTTTCACCTTGTTGTTGCACAATCGCTTCAGACACGCCTAATTCATTCACCCGATTACGCAGCGTATTCATTTCTTGTTCTAAGGTATCTTGTTTACTCTTAAAAACAGCTTGCGGCAATAAGGTGCCTTGCAAAACAAAATCATTTTCAACCGCGTGTTTTTCCCAAGTAAATTCATCATATCGATGATTAACAAATTGATAGCCTGACTCCAACGCATCTTCCGTACGAAATTGAATAATGACTTGATTATCCGCACGACGATTAATCGCTGAATAACGAATATGTTGATCTCTCAATGATTGGCCTATGCTACGTAAATCACCTTCTACGCGTTGCTGCATCACGGAATCGACATCCACTTGCATCAGGAAGTGCACCCCACCACGCAAATCTAGCCCTAATTTCATAGGCATGGCACCCAGTGACTTCAGCCAAGATGGCGTCGTATTCGCGAGATTTAATGCCACCAAATAATCTTCACCGAGTGTTTGTTGAATAATTCCCTTTGCTTTTAATTGATCATCCGTCGAATTAAAACGATAAATGAGCGTTTGATTTTGAAAATAAGGCTGTTGATAGACAACATCGGCTTGCTGTAATGCTTGATCTAGGGTGGCCTCTGTTTGTGTATCAACCACTCTATTGGCAGCACCGCGAATTTGCACAGCAGGTACATCAGGATACAAATTCGGTGCGGCATAAATAAAAGCAGCAACAATCACAATTAAAATTAAAATATATTTCCAAACCGGATAGCGATTAATTAATGTTGCCATAACTCACTTAATCCTCATCATCATGTCAAATAGAGATTTTGGGCTCTTTGCCTTTGTCGTGCGGAACTGAATTATTTTTTTGAAATGAAGCAGGTGTTTCCCCCGTCATCTTTTTAAACAGCTTTATAAAATGAGGTATACTTGCATATCCAACATTCTGTGCTGTCTCCTTAATACTTAAGCTTTCGTTCAGTAAAAGTTCCTTGGCTTTTTCAATTCGCAGCTCTATAAGGAAATCCTTATACAGATTCCCTGTGGCGTCTTTTATCAAGCAACTTGCATTGCCCATGCTGATCTAAAAATTCGAGGATATATTTTCCAATGACATATCGTATTCTGTGCAATGCTCTTTTATATATCGTACAATCTGATAGGATTGGTTTTCATGATGCTGCTTTAAATAATAGTTGACCCGTGTGCAAAGCTGTTCT
>CAYTKY010000018.1:0-28490 GCA_964438435.1 uncultured Coxiellaceae bacterium
GTATTTCCTTAGCCGAAATCCGTTCAAAAATTTGAAAATAGCGAAATAGGAAGAAAATAAGAGGTTACGCAACAAACTCACAGAACCTTATTAACGCCTGATCAAATAAAAATGATTCGTGAAAAATTACATATTAGACAAAAAGAAGCTTGCGAATTGTTTGGTGGCGGAGTCAATGCATTTAGTCGATATGAACGTGGCGAAACTCCCATCCCAAAACCACTCAGCCAATTGCTTATTATTTTAAATAAGCATCCGGATTTGTTGTCTGAATTACATCCGATATCAAGACAAACGGTTAAAGCAGATATAAGAACTCACTCAGCATAATTTTTTGATTTCCACTTTACTAAGGATACTGCTGAAACCCAACTTGTCCGCATTGTCCCTGATAATAATAATGATATCGATACAACGCACGGCGCCCTGTATTAACAGAAATCATGTTCGTGCTCGAGTTCGAGCTATCTTCCCACTGCGCATAACAAGGCGCTACGGCATTAGGGCCCGTTGATAATGGACAGCTCTGAACCGCATCAAAGGTGTACTGCATTTGATTTGAAGTACCCGCAACAATCGACATATTAAGAGGGGGAATAATTTGAGGAACTTTATTATTACCATCATAGGTGCCAGCGGGCCATTGGGACTGAGGTAAATCAAGGAACATTTCTTCTATACCAACATCGAGAAGTAACGTACCACAAAATTGAACGGGTGGTGTTGTATTGGTAAACCCAAAACAGCCATATTCTGTTAAGAAGTCACCTGGCACAGCTAAATTAGGCGTCAGATTAATTGTCTGATAGTTGGAGGCAGTGGCAGGATCAATTCCCAACCTCAGACCAGTGGTTGATGATGCAGCACTTGGATAAAGAACGTATCCTGGCGTCACATCAACTCCATTATTATTATTCGTGACATGAAGAAAAGCATTTGCCGCTGGCGTGTGAATCAAATCCTCTAATGGGGTGTCAGGAGGCGTATTACCAGGTCGATCAAATCCAACTCCCATATAGTGCAGAGTGGGTGTGGGCGGATTTAATTGGCAAGTGGCTTTTCTTGGGCCAGAACAGTAAGCGTTGTTAATTGCCAGCACCATAATGGGTTGAGTGACGACTGTTCCACTGTCTGTTTTTATTCTTACTGGCGCCAAATAGTAATGGCCAGAATAGGTATTGCCGCTACTATCATAATAGGTGACACCAGCAGGGCCAGGGCCGATGACATCCGCATTGCTTGGCAATTCAGCAGCGGGGACGACAACGCCTAAAGAGCCCGTATCCAATGTAAATGTTTTAAGCGTGGTAGTCGGCGAACTGGTGTTATAACCAACGTCTGCTTGTATTTCCAACGCATCTGGCAATGATTGAGTCAGCGGTATTTCATAATAATTATTTTGATAACTACAAGCTAAGGGATTTTGTTGGAGTATTTGAGTCTGACCTAGCGCAACACCCTGATTGGTTGGATCATTAATCCAAGCATTAATCAGAATGTTGTTCTTGAACATTTCGCCGCTATAAGTGAATGTGACCCATCCCGTACTGCTAATCGTAGAGGAGGGAGCAATCGCTCCATTTGGCGCACCATAAACAGCCACATGCAATGGATTCGTTGCGCTGGGAATAAGAGGCTGCCCCAACGAGTTACACATTGTCATATTGATCGAGAATTGCTGAGAAGGATTGGGTGTATTTCCCGTCGGATTATTAAGACTCGTTGCAACGGGCGAAAACACGATAAGATCATTCGTCTGACTCGGGCACGTCGATGAAATAACGGGAATACTCGCCGCAGTGGTATCGCTTACTGTGAATATGCAAAATCCATTCTCTAGCTTGCAATTAGTGGGCAAATAGCCTTGTGTTAATATTTTAATTCCTGCCATTGTGTATGTGTGGTGAGGTATGGTTGTATTAATAGTTAAATTCAATGCGGAGGCAGAAAATTGTTGGCAGGAAAGATGGGCTGGGCCATTGAGACAAAGCTGAAACGAAATAGGCGCTGTAGGTCCTGTTGAGCTGATAGTAAAAAGTGGTGTCGCGAGTACGGCTGGACAGTAAGCGGTATATAAAATACAAATTAAAATTCGCTTTATCACAGGTTCATCCATAAAGTTTGTCTACATTTTTAAATAATGAACAACTCCCTGAATATCTCTGGGATTTTATTGCAATCGGTTAAGATTAGCTATAGATATTAAAGAGTACCTGCATGAAAAGGATTTTAAAATGAAAAAATTGCGACGCACGTTTTGTGTCATTTTATTTGTTGTTTTTTCACAGGCTCATGCGAGCGCATCACTTCCAGCAGGTCATTTTATTATTGAAGGTGGTGCATACAATAGTACGCAGGGACAAAGCCAGCATATTGCTATCTCAGGTTTAATTGGCGATCAATACAACGTTACCCATCATCACGACTGGGGTTCGATTGCCGGTATGGGTTATTTGTTTACTGGTCCGCAATGGGATAGGGTGACACTTGATTATGGCATGAATGTTTTTTATTTATCGAAAACCAAGGTATCTGGCGTCATCGCACAAGAGAATTTATTTACAAACATGGCATTTCAATATTATGCCAACCATTTACCCTTGTATGCGGTCGTTAAGGCACTCATCAATATCCATCATGATGATCTTGCTGCAACGTTTGACTTTGGCGCCGGACCAAACTTCATGGAAACTAGCCAGTTCACTGATTCTCCGCTGAATGTTTATAGCATCCCAGATAATGCATTTAGCGGCCATCACAATACGACATTCAGCGCGATGATCGGCATCGGGTTGCGATATAACATAATGAAAGTTTTACCGGTTGAAATCAGCTATCGCTTCTTTTACTTGGGAACGGGTTACCTTAATCAAACAAATGGCGCTGTTTTAAATCGATTAAAAACGGGAAATAATTACGCACAGGCACTGCTGTTCACCATCAATATTTGAAGCAACAGTTTGATTTTTATCACTTTTAAAGTTTATTCAAAAGAGCACCGAATTCGATTTTATCGACTATTCTTATTGTAAGGGGTAGGAGATAAATATGCCTAATACGTCTGATATGTCTAACAAAGTGATTTTAGTAGATTTTGACGATACCATCGAAACAAAAATAGGAAAGGGTGATTTAGTATTCAATGACGCGTTAATAAACGCATTGATTGAAGCACAAAAAAGTGGAGCTATTATTCTGGGATACACTAATTGGTTTTCCGAGAACTACGGGATGGGTTCACCATCTAGAACAAGTATCATTAACAAACTAAAGGAAAAAGGATTGGAATTTAATAACAATGCAATAATTACAACCAATACGCACTGGGATGTGTGCAAACAAATTAATGATAAAAAGACGGAAGGCCAATCTGGTACAGGCTATATTGATACTCTTAGTGAGGATCAAAAAATAGAGATGCTTGGAAATTATTTCAACACTACCATTAAAGAGCATGAAGAAATTTTTCAAAAAGATAATTTGTCTTATGATGCAGCCTCAAAAGAAGCTGATGCATTAAAGGTAAATGAAAAAAAAGAATACCTGAACCCATTTAAAGAAAACCTGCAGAGTAAAGAGAATATTTTAAAAAACAACGAAAAAGAAATTGCGATTAAAAATGAATTGAATATAAACAAACGTCTCGATAACGGCTTAGACTCAAATACGTATGGAAGCGGCAAAGAAGAAATGTTTCGTCTTGTTTCCACTGTTTTTGGAAAAGATAAAGAATATATTATTTTCGATGATAGACACACTGTAATAAATGTAGCTAAAAAAATCGCAGAAGAAAAAAAGTTGACTGTTCATGGTTTTGTAGTTATGGCGATGGGATATCTAAAAGGCGGAAGCGCTCAAAAAGAAAAGGACGAAGACTATTATAACTACCGAGAGGTTATTCAGGACCCCAAAAGAATAGAGGAAGTGGTTAGGATAAAGACAGACCTAATCAAACAGGAAAGTAATCTTGAAAAGGATTTTAATGTTGCTCGTGATAAGCTTGCAGAGGCTGTTAGTCTTGCTTATAAGGAGGAGAAGACTATTTTTAAAAGATTTACAAAAACAGGAATAGGGCCTGGGAGCAAATTTTTATTAACATCAGAGAAGATAAAAAAAGAAGTCTCCTTTGACGATAAGATCAATTTTTTAAAAACATTAGAAAATGAAATCAAAAAAGCAAATATAACAAATAAGAATAAAGGAAAAATTAAATATGCGATCAGCAATTTGTTTAGTAAAATTACCGAGCAAGAAGATTTCAAAAAGCAACAAGAAAAGCAACAAGAAGAAGAACTCAAAAAGCAACAAGAAAAGCAACAAGAAAAAGAACTCAAAAAGCAACAAGAAAAGCAACAAGAAGAAGAACTCAAAAAGCAACAAGAAAAGCAACAAGAAAAGCAACAAGAAAAGCAACAAGAAGAAGAACTCAGAAAGCAACAAGAAGAACCAAAAAAAGAGGAGGTGAGCAACTTAGCAGATGCCGAGGCAATGCTTGCGGAAGAATTAAAAAATATTAATATTCAAGAGTATTCACTTGAGGAGGCTCTTATTGATATTGATAAAATGCAACAAGAACTAAATAATTCCGAACTGTCTGAGCTGATAAAAAAATTAAAATCTTATCGAGATGCGGAGCTTGGAGGCGGTCAACTTGATCCACAAAAACTAGAAGAAGCAAGAAATCTTTTTGATAAAATCGACAAAAAAGCCAGCAATGAATTCAATGAAAATAACAAATTTGCTCAAGATATTTTGATTGACGCTCTTGATATCATGATTGAAATTAATGAATCTGTTGAAATTAAAGAAGAAATCGATTCTTTCAAAGAAAAAATAAAAGAAGATTTAGAAAATTTAATAAATAACGGAAATTTTAAAGATAAAGAATTAGAAGAAAAAGAAAAAGAAATAGAGAATTTTTTTAATTCAACCAATGAAAAATTCAAAGGGTTTTTAGAAAAAAACGATACCGTGACCCACTCTCTTTATGATTTAAAGAGAGACTTAATTAAAAATAATACAGGCAACTTTATTGATTCTGAAGTTAAAAAATTAGAAAATAAAATTGAAAGTTTTATTAATGTTAGCAAGAATTTTTATAAAGAACATAATGAAATTATTAGAGATTTTTATAAAAAAACAATAGCTGAACATAGCGTTCTACTTAAACTGATGGAAAAAACAGATCCCCAAAAGCGATATGATTTATTGAATAAAATGCTTGATGCCGCTGAAATGGCGACAAAGCATGTAAAAAATAACCAATTGGCGAAAGAAAACGAACAAAGGAATAGGGAAGAACTTCAAACTGCGTTTGACGATCTTGATAAGCTTGTCTCGAACCTTCAAAATGAAGCTAACAGCCAGTCTGTAACTACTAAACCTGAACCTGAAGCTGAGAAAAATAAAAAACTAATCAGAGATGAACAAAAGAAAGAACTAGAAGAAATCAAAAAAAGAAAAGAAAAAGTAGATGAAAGAATCCTACAAATAAAACAAAAAAATAAAACAGAAGAAAAAGCAGATAAAGCAGATATTAAAGTTGCCGAAAATTTGAGTTTAGAAATCGCTGCGCCATCATTATCGAAAACAGAGGCAAGCAAGCTAACAAAAGCTCTCGGGTCAATTAAAAACCCGTTTTCCTTTTTTCAACCTGCAGAAAGAAAACGACCAGAAGCAGCAACTAATACTCCTACAAAGCCTAAGCCTGCAGGACCAATAAAAAGAAGTTAAATTTTTATTTTCTCCTACCCTTAGTTTTTTTAATGAAGTCACTTCCATAACCAATTAAAATCACGGCAACATATCCCAATAATGCGGTGCCAATTGAAAGAAGGGGTAATCCAACAAAGAAAGGGACGCCAAATGATTGCCAAGCTTCATGCATTCCACCCATCGTCCATGAAAAGTCTTTTGAAAAAACGGTTGTTTGATTAGGCTCACCTAAGACCCAAATACCAATACAATAAGTTAAATAAGCAATGGGGAAAATAGTCAAAGGATTACTAATCCAAGAGGCAAGAAATGCCACTGGCAAATTAGCGCGAATTAAAATGGCAATGCAAATCGTTAATAATGTTTGAAAGGGGAGGACAGGGATAATGCCGACAAATAAACCAACAGCCACACCTCGAGCAACGGATTCTCGATTAAGAATCCATAAGTAAGGGGAATGTAGATACTTTTTCAAGCGGCCAGAAGAAATTAACGTTTCTATTTTTTTATGTTGGTGAATATGTTTTTTCAACCATTCAAACATTCACGCCTCCTGATTTCTTTTTTTGAAATCACTATCAGCGAGGGAAGATACCGGGTTTTTTTATTTTTTTCAAATACCCCCATCATGTTATTTGTTTTCTTCTAATAATTTTATCGGTTTTTTCTTAGCAGAAGCATGTCGCGCACGTAATTCAATATCGATATAACGATCGGTAATGGCACTGGAAGCATGACCCGCGTCATCTCGCACATGTTCACGCGGACGAATTTTCACATCTTCAGAAATACCGGTGTGACGCAACCAGTGAACGGTGGCAGAAAGCATCATCTCAGCTTCATCAACAAATTTATCTTCTTTTAATCGCTCAATCGCTTTATCAAAACATTGTTGTACGATGTTGCGTATTTGTCGTGTATCGCTAATGGATCCTTTGCCGGATATTTTCGGAATCAGCGGATAGCTATCACCAGGGGCGGGTAGCGCACTTAATCCCAAGCTCGTTCGATAGCGTTTTAATGCATCTAGCATGGCATTACTCACACTAATATCACGCTCTTTATTACCTTTGCCTACCGTTTTAAACCACCAATTATGATCCGTATCTTTAAAAAAATGGCCCATTTGTGGTTGCCAATGTTTATTTCCCGCTAATTCAGAAATACGCAAATACATTGCAAATAACGCATTCATCATAAACAGCGTACGCTCATGATATTTCGGATTTTCTTTCGCCATCATTTCAGCCGTTTCAATAAGATAAGTCCATTGCAATTCAGAGAGACGTCGAACCGGTGTTTTTTGCTGTCTTTTTCGAATAAATTTACTTTTCTGACGAATGCGTGCAACAGGATTGCCGAAAACATATTCTTCTTGCTCTAAGTAATGATAAAAACTATTGAGAATAGAAAAAATAGCTTGAAGTGAGGTATTCGACAAAGAATAATTTTTTACATTCGGCATTTTGCCATCACGAAACGCTTTTTTACTGACAGAAGCAACAAATGGTCGCCATTCAGGATGCGGGAATCGCAATCCATCTTTTTCAATAAATCGATCCACGTGTTTGACGCCAATCCAATGTTTAGGCGGTGATTGACAAAACTCAATAAAAGTTTCGATATCCACGTGATTTATTTTATTAAGCGATTTATTTTGAATAAACCAACACCATTGCAAAAGGCGCTCAATTTCACGTCTATACGCATTAAAAGTCGCCAAGCTACCACGATAATGATGCAAGAAATGAATCGCATGTTGATAATCTTGTTGTGCTTGACCATTTTCTAAGTGCGGAAATTCAATTTGATGAGTTTGCTTTAAATGGTCCAATGTATCTAATAAGGGAATCGGTGAAGCAGCATCGTTATCCATAAAAATCTCATGTTGATCAACAGGTTCAGGAGTGGCTAGCATAGCCTAATCTTCGTCAAAATAAAACTACCGATAAGAGACATTATCGGTAATAAAAGGTAAATTGCAGAATCTCGTGTCAAGTGCATCATTCGCCACGATAACCTTTTGATAGATTCACCGAATGATTTCAAAACTGTTGATAACTCGTTATTTTCGTTTAGCAGAACGTATGAATTATGGCGAAATAAAGAACAAGCATAGTTTTTCAGCAGGAATAATTAAATCATTTAATTGCCAATAGATTGTTGGAACATTTCTTGTGGCGTTTTGTAGCCCAAACATTTTAATGGTCGGTTATTAATTTCCTCGATTAATAAAGCAATATGCTTTTGTTTAAGCGTTGCTATATCAAAATTTCTTGGTAATTCGGCTCTAATCACACCATTACCATTCTCTACCGCTCCTTTTTGATAAGGCGATGCTGGTTTGCAGAAGTAAATTTTCGTGCCAAAACATTCATTAATCCATTATGAAGCGCGTTTTACGTTCACGCAAGGTAATCAAATTTCTTTTGATTCCTTGTTTAAACATCATTAGATCACCTTCCCAATGACCAAACTCTTCCCGATTATTAATAATCTCAGGCCTATTATTAATAAGCATATTTTTAGGTACACGCGGCTTTCTTGCATTGCGCTTAATACGCCAGACATGTTTACGTCTCAATTTTTGATAAAACATATTGCGGATGCCATAATCGCTATAAATGTAGCGATAGATGGTTTCATGAGAAATAATACATTGTCCTTCATTTTCTAGTTTTAACCTGCCTTCGATTTGCCATGGTGACCAACCTGATTTAAGCTTTGAATGCACGTAATCTTTTAAATTTTCATCTTTATCGATTGCTCTTTCTCTTTTGCGACGATCAAGATAATTTTGATGTGCCGTATCACTCCAATATATATCTATGTTGTGGCGCCAATGCTTAAAACTATTTCGTTTTAATTCACGATAAATTGTTGAACGATGAACACCTAAAATTTCAGCAATTTTATTTTTTGGATATCGTCTTTCAAGCATTACACGCAGAAAAATCCGATCTTTTTCTGTCAAATGATGATATTTTTTTGTCACAGATAACACTTAATTGTAGATTTTTCTGGTTATTAAAGCTGAATATGTCACATTAATTATGTTAAGCCAGTTTTAACAAGATAATTGTGGCGAATCAGGCTTAGTAAATTGGAAATCAGGAATCTCTTTATTAAGTTCAGCATAATCTAGCTGCAAATCAAAAATCATAACTCCGTTTTGATAATGCGTTAAATGGAATGGAAGCTTAATATTTCCTACTGAACGCCAATCTGATTCTATACGGTGCTCATCAGCACCACCACCAATAGCATTTAACAAACCTGTTGATGTATCAAAGCAATAAATACGTTTTTTTGAATTATTTGTTTTGATCTCCTGTATGCATTGACTATTAGATGGTGCCCATGATGGTAGAATAGACATAACTTCGAAATTGCCCTTCTGCACCCATAGCATGTCGCGATTAGCACGCTCAGCAGTATTTCGCATGTAATCTATCAATTTTTCATCATTAGTGAATTCATATTGAGAACCAGTCCACAACCAAAACGAGGTTCCATCAGTTCCTCTATCATATTCAATTTGTTTACCTTTTATTTGCTCCCGCAATTTTGTTGGGTAAACAATGTCTGTACGATAACAGAAACTATCTTTTGCTCCATTTGGATTATGAAAAGTAATATGTCCATACCGTGAAATAGATTGCATTTTCCTCAAGGCATCAGTTCCACCACTTGCTTGAATGTGTTGTGTAATTAATTGGTCAGCTTCATCAGAACGTATATTGTTGGCATGTGAAATGTTTGCGAATACGATCATGGAAATAGTAAACATTAATGGGTAAAAGACAGATAAAAAATTCATTATATTTTCTCTAAAATTAATAATATTTTTCTACAAACTTTTCAATTAAATTTTCATTTTACTCAATGAAGCCATCGATTAACATAAAGATATATTTTATATATCAACGCATATCCTTAATCTGTTCTTTTCTCGAAGCAATATTGAATGCCAAGAGTTGCCAACATAATAATATAAAGATAGTTGCTGAGTTTGAAAGTGATATATCGTTGGAATCAAAAATTACTTGTTCTTTAATATTATTCTCAATCTTGTGTTTATTTAGAAGCGAAAAACCAAGATTAATATGCACTGAATATTGATGGTTACCCACCGAATTATCTTTTGGCACTCTAGAAATATTCAAAGTAAACATAGAGAGAAACAGAAAAAAAATCATGAGGCTTAGTGTGAAAATATAAGCTACACGAGAAGCTTTACCAGTAATATATTCTTCACGTTCATCTCTTTCACTTAAATTCGCCAGACGCTTCAAGGTTTTCTCACGAATATTTGGCATTATTATCAAAATAATCAAAAACAAAATAAGAGAACCAAACCAAAGCATTAAATTCCAACTAAATGCTTCCCAAAGTGCTTTTGTGATAAAAGAATTAGATCTTCCAAATTGTATTTCAGGCTGAATAGTTTCCCAGACCATGCAGGCAATCACAAATGGCAATCCAAAAATCAAATAATTTTGTATATAACGAGCAATTTTATTCATGAAAAACTCCTATTCAAAAAATATTTCTTCAATACTTGTTTTAAAAAATTTAGCCAGTCTAAATGCGAGTTCAAGTGAAGGATTATAATTACCCTTTTCAAGGGCAATAATTGTAGCCCTAGTGACATCTACTGCATCTGCCAAATCTTGCTGGGTTAGTTTTAATTTATTCCTTAATTCTGTAATACAGTTATTAATAGTTAATTTCTCCGCTATTCTTGGCATAACCTCTCTCTGAGTCTTTCTATAAGAATTGAGAAATGTATAATAGACTTTACATTGCAGAATGTAAAGTCTATTATACATTCACATTATATTTACTTGCGGGGAACCGCCCTAACGGGCTGTCGCACTTCGTGTAAGATTCTGCCAAATGTTCTAACACAGGCAGTATAAATGCCACTCTATTAATTTCCCGAAACCTAGCTACAATCGCGCTAGATTCTGATAACATCCGGTTTCTTAACTTTTATTTTAAAAACCAGGTATTCATGCAAAAAAAAAATATGCCATCCAATGTCCTTATCAGTCTATCTCTATTGATTTTATTAGGCTTTATCTGGGGAACGGGTTATTCCATCGCGCGTTTTGCTACCACTCATGGTGTTCCACCATTAGGTTATAGTTTTTGGCAATCGATCGGACCCGCTTTCATTATCAGCTTACTTTCGCTACAGGGACCCCGTCAGCGTTCAATGACTCCCAGAAGCACGACTATCCGTTTTTATTTTGTCTGTGGATTAACAGGCATCGCCATCCCTAATACGTCCATGTATTTTGCTGCCCCCCATTTACCAGCGGGCATCTTAGCCATGATTGTCAATACCGTTCCGATTATGGCTTATCCCATGGCCTTATTCACCAAACTGGAATCGTTTAACTGGCAACGTATGTTGGGTATTGTCCTTGCATTTTGCAGCTTGATGCTGATTATTTTACCCCAAGCTAGCTTGCCTTCTCCCGACATGGTGCCCTGGGTTTTGTTTACTCTCATCACACCTTGTTCATTTGCTTTTTGTTCTATTTATATTGCACGGTATCAACCTGCCAATAGCTCTTCATTAAAACTGACAGCAGGAATGTTAATTGCATCGAGTTTACTACTCATTCCCTTGGTCTTCATGACAGGAAATTTTTATGCTTTAAAATGGCCCTTCACAATGCCTGATTGGGTGATTATGTTAGAAATAATTTTGTCTAGTATCGGCTATGTTCTTTTCTTTCAACTCATCAAACTAGCAGGACCTGTTTATTATAGTTTGGTCGATACCATTGTTGTATTAACCGGCATTTTTTGGGGATACCTTATTTTTGGTGAGCACTTAAATCAATGGACTGCAACCGCTGTTTTTCTAATTTTATTCGGATTATTGCTTGTCACACAACAGCAAAAACAAGTAAGGATGACATACGAAAAAAATGACCGGACCTTATAGCGCATTACTCCAAAAAATCAATCCATCAACCACGATCATCACACCCAATCGACGATTAGCAGCGACGCTTCATCGCCTTTATCAACTTTCTCAGCAATCAAATCAATCCGTATCTTGGGAAACACCGGCGATCTTACCCTTAGGCGCTTTTATTGAACGGACGTTCACAGAATACGCGATGGATTCATTTTCAGACATTCCCTTTTTATTAAATCCCACACAAGAACTTTTTTTATGGGAAAAGATCCTCTCTCATACAAAAGAAAGCGAACAATTATTACAATTGTCAGACACAGCAAAATTAATTAAATCCGCCTGGGGATTATTAAAACAATGGGATATTTCACTGAGTCACCCTGCTTTTCATCAAACAGAAGATGGCATGACTCTTTTAAATTGGATAAATGAATATCAAACCTTCATTAAAAAAAAATGTTGGCTTGATTCAGCCAATCTACCTAATTATTTGATTGAAAAAATCAATGCAAATGAAATTAAATTACCCTCACACCTCATCTTGGTCGGTTTCACGGACCTTTCGCCTCAATGGCAAGCCCTGTTTTCTGCTTGTAAACACAATGGCTGCTCAGTTGATTCATTTTCATCTGAAACAAATGATGCTTCTGTTCATCAAATCAAATTACCCGATGCAGAAAATGAAATATTAGCCATGGCCCTCTGGGCAAAATCCACATTGAAAAATAATGCTCAGGCAACGATTGGCTGTGTTATCCCTGATTTAGATAAAAAACGTGATCGTGTGATGCAAATTTTTTCGGAAGTTTTTGCAGAAGAAAAAACTGATGACGTTAATCAGATCAATGCCTTTTTTAATATTTCAGCAGGCAAACCTCTTTCACGTTATTCGATTATTCATGCAGCTTTACAATGCTTAGCATTAAACAAAAAAAAACTATCGATAGAAACATTGGGTTATTTATTACATACGCCTTTTATCGGAGAAGCAGAAAAAGAACGCATTAAACGTGCTCATTATGATGCGAAATTGCGTAGAAAAAATATCAATACATTGGCTTTATCTTTTTTGATATCAACAGAAGAAACCTCCGATCTGGCACTTCATTTGCAATGCCCTTTTCTTTCGCAAAGGTTAAAAAATTTCTATGCGTTATTAGATCAGCAAAATAAAAAATTATCTTATCGAGAATGGGCGATTTTATTTAATCAATTATTGTCGATACTTGGTTGGCCTGGTGAACGAAGTCTCAATAGCCCTGAATATCAAACCGTGGAGCATTGGTTGGATTTATTAAATCATTTTCAATCGTTAGATCAAATTGCACCACCAGTCGAATATCATCAAGCATTGAAAATATTATTTCAAATCGGTAATGAAACATCATTTCAACCGAAAACACCCGAAGCCCCCATCCAAGTGTTAGGCATGCTGGAAGCGGCGGGCTTGCCATTTGACGCGGTTTGGATAATGGGAATGAATGATATCGCTTGGCCACCGCAACCCAAACCGCATCCGTTGATCCCTAAAAGGTTGCAACGTGAATTTAATATGCCTCATGCAACAGCAGAACGTGAATTGATTTATTGCCAACAATTAATCAACACATTCATTAAACACGCAAAAAAAGTTATTTTTAGTTATGCAGAAATGAATGAAGATTTAAAACTGCAAGCAAGTCCACTCATTCGCCATTTTCCCTTAGGGACACTCGATGGAAATGATTTTAAAAAACCGGTTGAACGCAGCTTTCTTACACAGCACCTTGAATTCATTGTTGATGAAAAAGGACCTGATTTCGCAACCGATGAGCGGATTCGCGGCGGAGTCAATGTTCTCAAATTACAGGCGCTTTGTCCCTTTAAAGCATTTGCTGAATGGCGATTGCATGCACATGAATTAGAAAGCCCCCAACCGGGATTGCGCGCAAAAGAACGTGGTACATTGATTCACCAATTATTAGAAACATTATGGAATCAACTGCATGATCAAGCACGCTTAAAACAATTAGATGATGATGCATTGCATCATTTAATCAAAATAAGCATTGACGATGCGATTCATACACTCGCCTATCGTCATTCACCTGATTCTCGTTATATGCAACTTGAAAAAGAACGATTGCAGTCATTGATCTATGATTGGTTGCAATATGAAAAAAATCGCCCACCATTTCGTGTCATGATGAATGAAAAAGCGACGACCATTAACATGGGTCCTTTTGATTTTTCAATTCGCATCGATCGAATTGATGAATTATCGAATGGAACTAAATTAATTATTGATTACAAGACAGGCAAATATAACGATATTCATCATTGGTTTGGTGAACGATTGGAAGAACCTCAACTACCTTTGTATGCCATGCTAGATCCTAACAATACGGCAGGTATTTGTTTTGCACAAATAGCAGCAGCTGAGTATGGTTTTAAGGGCGTGAGTGATGCCTCTCTCGATATAAAAGGCATCAAACCCATTACTGAAATTAAAAAAGCAGAAACATTATCTTGGAACGAACAATTAAATGCATGGCAAGCTATTTTATCGCAATTAAGCCATGATTTTCACCAAGGCATTGCGAAAGTCGATCCCAAAAATCCGCCACAAACGTGTGAGTATTGTGCTTTAAAACCACTTTGCCGAATGGATGAAGAAGTCATATGTCATGAATAATTTAATAAAGCAAGATCATACTCAACGTGAATTAGCATTGGATCCTACGCAATCTTTCATTGTGCAAGCACCGGCGGGTTCTGGCAAAACAGAATTATTAATCCAGCGATTTCTGACATTGCTTGCTAACGTTAATACACCAGAAGAAATATTAGTAATCACGTTCACTAAAAAAGCCGCCAATGAAATGCGCGAACGTATTATTAAAGCATTGAAAGAAGGGCATTCCCTCTCCCCTCCTACTTCACCACATGCTAAAAAGACGTGGGAATTAGCAACTGCAGTATTAAAAAAAGACAAACAATTCCAATGGAATGTGATGAATAACCCCAATCAATTACGCATTCAAACCATTGATTCTTTTTGTTCATACTTAACGAAACAACTCCCGATTCTTTCACATTTTGGTGCAGCGCCCGCGATTGTAAAAAATCCTCTATTCCTTTATCAAAAAGCGGTGGAAGAAGTTTTATTACATCTTGAGGAAAACGAGGAATGGTCAAATGCCTTGTCTGACTTATTATTACATCTCGATAATGATTTAAATAAATTACAAGATTTATTAGTAACATTATTAGCTAAACGGGAACAGTGGCTACCGCATATCCAGTATCACTCCAGTGAAAAAGGAATTCGTGAACAATTAGAACATTATCTTTCTTGTGTTATTCAAGAAAAATTAGAACACGTCGCAGCACTTTTCCCTCAACCTCTTATTAGTGAATTAATGGCGATTATTCGCTTTGCATCAGATCACATTGCATTGAATAACCCATCTTCCGAAATACTAGCTTGTCGAAATAACCTACTATTACCTGAAGCGAAGACAGAACATCTTTCAGCATGGTTAGGTATTGCAAAATGTCTTTTAACTAAAGATTTTTCATGGCGCAAACGTGTCGATAAAGACATAGGGTTCCCCACATTAGATAGTCTACGCCATCCGCAAGAAAAAGCGTTACATAAAGAATATCGACAACGATTCGCTGATTTAATCAAAGCACTGAATGAATATAATGAGTTACGATTAGCCTTGGCTGATTTATTTATTTTACCAGATGCACACTATCAAGATTCGCAATGGACTATTTTACAATCGTTGCTACATGTCTTAAAAATTGTAGCGGCACAATTGCGAGTGGTTTTTCAAACGGAAGGTCAAATTGATTTCATTGAAAATGCACAAGCTGCGTTACTTGCATTAGGCGATCATGATCATCCAACCGATCTTGCTTTAGCATTGGATTATCAAATTCGCCACATTTTAGTCGACGAATTTCAAGATACTTCTTTCACACAATATCAGCTTATTGAAAAATTAACACATGGCTGGGAAATGCAAGATGGCCGCACCTTATTTGTCGTGGGCGATCCAATGCAATCTATTTATCGATTTAGAGAGGCAGAAGTTGGTCTATTTATTCGCATGCGTCAATACGGAATTGGACATCTTCAATTAACCCCTATTACACTGTCAGTTAATTTTCGCTCAACAGCAACCATCGTTGAATGGAATAATCAGCATTTTTCACGTATTTTCCCAGTCAATAATGAAATAGCGACGGGTGCGGTTCACTATACACCTAGTATTGCAAATCAATCACAACTCAATGAACATAGCATCACCCATATTCATGGCTTCGATGCAAACAATAATGAAAGACAAGCCATGCAAATTGCATCGCTCATTGTTGAAACTAAAAACAAACATCCTGACGAAAAAATTGCGATCTTATTGCGATCACGTACTCATTTAGGTGCCCTTATTCCTGCATTGAAGAAAGCCAACATTCCTTATCGTGCTGTTGATATTGATCCATTACCCTCTCGACAAATGATTCAAGATTTACTTTCGCTGACTTGTGCCTTATTGCATCCAGCCGATCGCATCGCTTGGCTTGCTATTTTGCGAGCACCTTGGTGTGGCTTGAGTTTAGCTGATTTGCATCAACTGACGCATCAACATCCCTATCAGACTATTTGGGAATTATTAGAAAATGAAACGATTTGTCAGCAATTGAGTCGCGAAGGCAAACAAAGAATCGATCGCGTTTATCCTGTTTTAAAATCCAGCATTCTGGCACGTGGGCGGGATCATTTACGATTCTGGATTGAAAACACTTGGCTCATGTTGGGTGGTCCTGCGTGTTTGAAAAATGAAACAGATTTAGATGATGCGAATGCTTTTTTTAAAGCAATAGAAGAATTTGATCAAGACCATCCTATTATTCAAATTGATCAGTTAAAAGAAAAAATCAATCAGTTATATGCCTCTTCTGCACACGAAGAAAGCGTGCAAATCATGACGATTCATTCAGCCAAGGGATTGGAGTTCGATACTGTTATTTTGCCACACCTTGAGCGAAGGAACGCCAATGATCATCCATCCCTATTATTATGGTTAGAACAGCCATTACAAAATGATCACATTGCACTTTTGTTAGCACCGATACAAGCTGTAGGTGATACGGAAAATAAAACTTATCGTTATATTCAACGTCAACAAAAATTGAAATCTGATTATGAAACAGATCGATTATTGTATGTGGCAACAACACGCGCAATCAAACGATTGCATTTGTTTTTTAATGCTGAAAAAAAGGAAAATGATCGTTATCGAATTGATTCAAGCAGTTTTCTTTATAAATTATGGCCATTCATTGAAAAGAAAACCGATGAAATTATTCATTCCAATTTCGCTGAAAATGCATCTAATTCACTTGTCCCTGAAAAATACTTATATCGATTGCACGCCACTTGGGAAAATTGTTTTATAGAACCTCAGCAAATCGATCATGCATATCATTATCGTCAAAATGGATTTCAGTTGAGAATGGAATCAGCAAAAATCATTGGCATTATTACGCATCGTATTTTACAAAAACTTGCGCAAGTTGGAATGGAATGGTGGACTCATAAAGATAGTCATCAACAAAATCGATACCTTTTAACGCAATTAAAACAAGCAGGCATCAATGAATCTGACATAACACCTGCATTGCAAAGCATTCATCTTGCCATTAGCAACACGTTACATGATGAACGTGGTCAATGGATTTTGTATGCTCATCAAGAGGCGAAAACAGAATATGCATTAAGCGCTATGATTGATAATAAAGTAGAAAATATCATCATTGATCGGATGTTTGTTGATGAAAATAATGTACGATGGATTATTGATTATAAAACAGCATCAACGCCGAAGCAGGATAAAGAAACTTTTTTAAAACAGGAAAAAGAAACATATCGCAAACAAATGGAAAAATATCGCAACGTTATTCAATTGCGTGAAAATCGACTTATTCGATTGGGACTATATTTTCCTATTTTTTCTGGATGGATAGAAATGTAGATGAGAAATCATTGCAAAAATCAAAAAACTCTGTCTAAAATTCATCCTTAGAATAAGGTTGTCTGTGCCCTACTTTCAAAATAACCCTAGCAAAGAGAATGATCATGAAAAAATTCCTTTCCCTGCTCTTATTCTTCACTTGTGCAACCACCGCTTTCGCTGTTGCGTCATCTCCACAAAAACTAACCGTGATGCTGGATAGCATGCCTAACCCTAATCATGCCCCCCTCGTCATTGCACAACAACAAGGGTTTTTCAAAGAACAAGGGTTGGATGTTGTTTTACTCAATCCATCGGACTCTCATGGTTCATTAAAAGCAGTGGCGTCAGGAAAAATAGATATTGGCGTTTCTTATGAACCAACCTTCCTAAAACAAATTGATCAAGGATGGGCGCTCACTACGTTTGGCACACTCATTGATAAACCGTTGGATTGTATCGTTGCGCTGAAAAATAGCCAAATTAGATCGCCCCTTGATTTGAAAGGGAAACGTATTGGAATCAAGCAGGATAAATTATCCCTTATTTTGTTAACATCCTTATTAAAAAAACAAGGAATCAATATAAAAGAGGTCAACATTATTCCTCTTCGCCATCATTTGATGCAAGCATTGCTGTCGCATCAAGTGGATGCAGTGATCGGGTTAATGCGAAATATTGACGTCCCGCAATTGGAATCAAAAAAGCAAGGCATATTAGTTTTTTTCCCAGAAGAACATGGCATTCCTAATTATAGTCAATTGGTTTTCATCACTAAAACAGCGAATAGTCACGATTCGCGTTTTCCAGGATTTCTTGCGGCGATTCAAAAAGCGGTCGCTTATCTTGATGAGCATCCCCAGCAAACATGGCATCAATTTATAAAACAATATCCACAAGCGAATAATCGCGTGAATCAGGCAGCTTGGTTTGTTACAATCCCCTACTTTGCGGAAGAACCCGCCAATGTTGACCGCGAAGAGTGGAAACAGTTCGCTCAATTTATGCAAGATCATCGGTTAATAAAGGTGGCTCAACCCGTGACACACTATGCCATTGCATTCAATATTGCTGATAAAATTAATGCATAATGCGCTTGATCATCGCAGATACTTATTCATTTTTATTTTTTTAAAGGATTTTTTATGTCGATCAATCTACTCATTGGCCTCAATGCTACCATGCTCTTATTCATCTTTTTATTATTCATTCGCCAATGGATAACAGGATCTAACGCTGAAAAAAACACTCTCAGCATTGAAAAACAAATATTACAATTAAACCAACAACACCAAGCGGATGAATTGCAGTTAAGAGAAAATGTATTGATGCATTTGTCTAATCTTCAACAAGCGATTGGGGATAAACTAAGCCACACGCGCATCGAACAAACGCAGCAATCAGCCGAATTAAAAGAACAATTGCAACAATCTTTTTCCAATCATCGTTCGCGGTTTGATGAGCGACAATTAGAGGCATTAAAAATTTTACAAGAGTGTTTACAAAAAGGGGTCACAGAAAGTCGACAACAAGTCAAGGAAGCATTGAATGATTATGCTGATCAATTAGGCAAACGTGTCGATCAATTAACTCAGACAACAGAAACGAAGTTAAAAGAAATCAATCAACAAGTTGAAAAACGATTGGCCGAGGGTTTTGAGAAAACGAATGAAACTTTTGGCGATGTCATCAAGCGATTAGCGTTAATTGATGCCGCACAAAAGAAAATTACCGAACTTTCAAGCAGTGTGATTAGCTTACAAGAAATCTTAAATGATAAACGTTCACGCGGTACGTTTGGTGAAGTGCAATTATCTGCCCTGATATGCAACATGATTCCTGAACAACATTTTAGTTTCCAACATCAACTCAGCAATAACCGACGTCCTGATTGCATGTTATTCTTACCCGAACCCACGGGCAACATCGCCATTGATGCTAAATTTCCATTGGAAAATTTCCGTCCGCTCATTGATTCTTCTGTTAATGAAACAGATAGGCAACAAGCAGAACGCCAATTCAAAATCGATATTCGCAAGCATATTCAAGATATTGCTGAAAAATACATCATTCCCGGTGAAACCGCCGATGGCGCAGTGATGTTCATCCCTGCTGAAGCTGTTTTTGCAGAAATTCATGCACATCATCCTGATTTAGTCGAATTAGCACAAAATGCAAAAGTTTGGATGGTCTCACCAACCACGATGATGGCCATTCTAACCACAGTTCGGGCTGTCTTAAAAGATGCGGCAACACGCAAACAAGTACACGAAATTCAAAAGCACTTACGACTATTATCTGAAGATTTTCAACGTTTTCAAATGCGCATGGATAATTTAGCCAAACGCATTTCTCAAGCTAACTCCGATGTTGAACAAATCCACGTTTCATCGCGTAAAATCACGCAACGTTTTATTCATATCGATAAGGCTGATTTCGATAGTCTTAAAATGGACGGCCCTGTGTTATTACCAGAGCAAAATGACACGACTTTACTTGAAGAAGCAGCGCCTGTTACTTCTTTAATATAACAAATTCGTATGCTTTATCCGTGTTAGGGACTGTGAAAACGAATGTTGGAGTATGCTCCTGATAAATACTTAAACTGTTTTTAATTACCGCTAGCTTTAATCTTGTCTCAGAGGCAAGGTCATCGTTATCGATTTTTTGCTGAGTTTTAAGCATTGCATCCGCGCAATTAAGCTGCTCAATAAAGGTGCTCGTCATTGTGTTTATTTTTTCGTGCCATTTTAATAAAAAAAACTGCTTTTCAGGATCCGTATCTTTTTTAGATTCTTCAAGATGCTTTTTCATTTCGTTTTCAATAAATCTCACAAAATCAACATCAACGTTAGCTTCGATTAAATAATCGATATTTCTAATAAATTTTTTTGTATAGGATGATAAATAATCCCCGTTATAATTAGCCTCACACCATTTCAAAGATTGCTGCTTCAACCCAATGGCCATAGTAAACCCTTCTGTTGCTGCTCGCCAATAAAGATAATTAAAAATCCTTTTTTCTTCATAAAAAAGTCTTTCTGAAAATTCTCGCATCAATGTTTTGAATAAGTAATGACGAACATCCGCCGAGCGATCTGATTCATAGCAATAACCTTTTCGATTTTTATATAAAATATCTATTTCTATTTTTTTATTTAGGTAAGGTTGCAATCTTTTCTTTAATTCTATTACTTTATTAGAGCGAACCACTTTTATTCTGTCAATTTCTGGGATTACTCGTGTTGAATCATTGTTAACACAACCTGCTTTATCACTTTCTTTTTTTATTTCATCTACTTTCTCATTATAAGATTTTTCAACACATTTCTTTAATATCACTTTAATCACGTCAGGCAAAATTATTTTCTCTTCTTCCAATAAAGATCTGTACTCCGCCTTATCAATTGTTTTTTTAATACACTCATCAATGCAGTCGCTCATCTTTTTATTTTTAAAAAAATCTTCGACTAGCTTTTTTTCTTTTATTTTTATATCATATTCTTTAATCAAAGTCTCCTTATCTTCTTGGTTGAAAAATTCATTGCAAAATCCGATATGGTCGCTCATAAAAGCAGTAATGAATTTTATTCGATCATTTTCTTTCATGGCTTTCATGATAAAACCCACCACTTCTTCAATCAATCCATTGCGACAGGCCATGACTTCATGGGGGTAAAATCTCAACTGAGATATTCGCTCATTATTTTCTTGTGATGCTACGTTTTGGCATGTGAGCTCGATATCGTTGCTTTCATCTTCTTCCGCCATCATCGCATAAATTGTTCTGATGATATGATTATTCATGTTCTCATTGATTCGGTATAATTCACTGCTAATTTTAGGATGCATCGTTTGATTAGCAAGCAATTCACTTGTTTCATCCGCTAAGATTTTTACTTCATCAATAATTTGATTTCCCAAACGCCCGCCTTTCGAGTCAATTTTTAAATTTTCATCTTTACATCCTTCATAATCTAAAAGAAATTTTTCAGCATCTTTAATATCAACCAATTCTTTTGAAGCCAGTCTCATTAATTTATCCGCGATGGTCTTTTTTTTCGTTTTCATTTCTTTAAAAAAAAGAGGCAACTTATAACCGGACGACAATTCATTTTGATAGACCCTTTCCAAAGCACCCTTCAAATCCTCTTGCATTTTTCTGGCTTTTTCTAGAACTTCATTTTCTAGAATTTCAAGTTTCATCACCTCATTCAATCGATCAAGTAACGTATCTAATGTGATTGTTGATAATATTTCTTTCGTTAATAATTGATCTAAAAAATTTTTAGGCATCTGATCGTTTTCAGTAGTAACAGTCGTGGTAACTCTGAGCATAATTAAATTTCCTTTTTTTCTTAATTTATAAGAGGTTTGGATCATTATATTTCGGTAAGATTAAAATACGCTTAGATGGACTATTTGATTTCAATCAAAGCAATACGATGAAAAAATAATCAGTTGGCGATCATCTTTATTTTTTGTATAATGACAATAATTTTGATTTGTACATTGATAGACCATTGATTCATCCGGGAGGAAAAAATGAGACAGATCATTTTATTGATAGCCGCTACTTTCTTCAGCAATCTCACGTTTGCGAGTGACGCAGATTCAAATTTAAGCGAATCATTACGCGCCGCTTGGAAAGCTCACCCCTCTATGCATGCAAAATTAGATTCCAAGGATATTGCCATTGTATACGGTGGTGCAGATATTTCTAGCCAAGTGCCAACGAGCAATGCTAAGGCAGTGGCTTAACGATTTGGCAGTTTGAAAAAAGCCAATTAATCTACAGCATTCGCTGACTGGTTGCCATTGCGCAAAATACTCAGGACGGGTCCAAACAACCGTCGATGCGCCCGTGTGGCACCGTGTAACCGCAATGCTTCCAAATGTTGTTTCGTTCCATAACCTTTGTGTTTTGCAAAACCATACTGCGGGTATTTTTTATCCAACAACTGCATAAAGCGATCTCTTATCACTTTCGCTACAATCGAAGCAGCGCTGATCGCAGGTTCAAGTTGATCGCCACCCACGATTGTACGCGCAGGACATTTTAGTGCTGGAGAACGATTGCCATCGATCAAGGCAAGATCGGGCACCATTTTCAACCCCTCCACCGCACGTTGCATAGCAAGAAGTGATGCTTGCAGAATATTTAATTTTTCAATTTCAAATACACTTGCTCGACTCACTGACCACGCAATGGCACGTTCGCGAATTTCTTCAAATAATTTTTCGCGCATTTTTTCAGTCAGCTGCTTTGAATCCGTTAATCCTTCAATGGGAGATCGAGGATCAAGAATCACTGCAGCAGCCATCACAGGACCCGCCAGTGGACCTCGACCCGCTTCATCGACTCCCGCAATTAAGTCTTCTCGATAAATAGTGGACACCATTTATTTTTCCACACCCGAATAAACCACTTCAGCTTCTCGCTCTAGCGCTTTGTTTTCAATTGACTTTTCAATGACTTGTCGCACCACAAAACGAGGGCGTTTTCTCACTTCCTGATAAATACGACCCACGTATTCTCCAACAACGCCTAAGCCAAACAACACAATGCCTAACAAGAAAAATAGAATGGCAAATAAAGTAAACACCCCTTCCACTTCAGGACCCACCACAAAACGTCGCAATAATAAGAAAACAACAAAAGCAAAGCTGCAGAGTGAAATCAACAAACCAATCATGGTAAACACTTGCAAAGGAAACACAGAAAAACCAGTCACCAAATCGAAATTATAACGAATTAATTTATAAAAATTATAACTCGACGTCCCCGCGCTTCGTTCGGCATGTGCCACACCCACTTCCGTTGGATTAGAGGCATAAGTCAATGCTAAAGCTGGTATGAATGTCGTGCTCTCACCCGTTGAAGCCATCAAGTCCACGATATGGCGACGATAGGCGCGCAACATGCAACCTTCATCTTGCATCTTTAATTTGGGCATCATCCAAGCCCTAACACGATTGTGCCATTTAGAAACTTGTAAACGCCACCAAGAATCTTGTCGATTTTCTCGATACGTATTGACTACATCATGCCCCGCTTCCATCGCTGCAACCAACTTGCCAATTTCTTCTGGCGGATTTTGTAAATCGGCATCCATCGTAATAACAATTTCACCACGCACACGTTCAAAGCCCGCCATAATGGCCATATGCTGACCGAAATTACCGTTAAATTCGATGATACGGATTTGCTCAGGACGACGTTGATGCAACTCTCTCAACATTTGAGCCGAGCTATCTGTACTACCATCATTGGTCAAAATAATCTCGTAGGGCTTGCCTATTTTGTCTAAAACGGTTGTCAACCGAGTGTATAATTCTTCTAATACTTCTTGTTCGTTATGAACAGGAATAACTATGCTAATATAAGGACTTAACGTCATATGATAAACCTTTATCTAGTGATGACTCGCTGAAGGATTATAGTCTAAAAAAGACGGTCTATGAATAAAAAAACGTTGCGTGACATTTTTTTGCGCTTTCGCAAAGCGAATCCGAAACCCAAGACTGAACTTGTGTATCACAGTGATTTCGAATTGTTAATCGCCGTGATCTTATCTGCACAAGCAACAGACAAGTCCGTCAACAAAGCCACTGAAAAATTATTTCAAATCGCGAACACCCCGGCAAAGATACTAAAACTCGGCGAAACCCGCTTGAAGGAATACATCAAAACCATTGGCTTGTATACGAACAAAGCTAAAAACATTATCGCGACTTGTGAACGGTTAGTTAAACATTTTCATTCTACAGTTCCGCATGATCGTGAAGCATTGGAATCATTACCCGGCGTTGGACGAAAAACGGCTAATGTCGTTCTAAACACTTGCTTTGGTGAAGCAACGATTGCTGTTGATACGCACATTTTCCGTGTTGCCAATCGCATTGGATTAGCGCATGGAACAACGCCTTTATCTGTTGAAAAACAATTAAATCAAATTATTCCTATTGAATTTAAAAAAGATGCGCATCATTGGTTGGTTTTGCATGGTCGATATAGTTGTGTTGCACGCAAACCCCATTGCCCAACATGCTTGATTCGCGATCTTTGCGAATATCCCCATAAAACGGTAGCAGAATAATGTATACAAACGATCGCGAAGCCTATCGTCACGCATTTATCAATGCATGGCGAAAATATCAGGAAAAAATACCGCTGGAATCATTTGAAGGGGATATTGTTGATATACTACTTTTACACCCTAACTATCAAGTGGTTTTAGAAAAATTTCGCGATATATCACATCAAGAATTTCATACCGAAGAAAATCCTTTTCTTCACATGAGCCTTCATCTAGCTATTCGCGAACAAATACGCATGGATAAACCCGCTGGAATGAGCTCTATTTTTGATAATTTAATCAAATCAGGAAATTTCAATCCACATGACGCCGAACATCAAATGATGCAATGTTTAGCTAACATGATGTGGATGATGCAACAAAATGGAGAACCACCCAGCGAAGAAGCTTATCTGGAGAAGTTGCGAGAAATAAAAATATAATCATTGCTCCACCCTTCGATCACCCTCTTTTACAGCGTAAAAAAGGGTGCTTCGAAGAAAGGCGAGCATATTCGAGATTAGAAATAATAATCAAACTGTGCAGTTACTGCATTGTCTGATTTTCCTGACGAGGTACAAGCGATCGCTGTGCATGCGCCCGGCGTCGCTGCTGCACCAATAGGACCATTACCTGTATTGCTGGATGCATAATTTCCATCGTGACGGAATTCAAGACTTTGCAATGTATTGCGTCGCAATGAAGTGGCTAACACTAACGAGGTGCGTGTCAATGGAATGCCCAATGCTAACGCTTGGCTTGATTTTTCATATCCAATACCAATAGAGCTTGGTTTATCACCAAAAATTGTGAAAGTATAAGCCGCTTCCAAATCAACAGCCCAAGGTTTTGCGCCACTATTGTTGTAGCTCATATCATTTGGATTAAATGAAGTAGAGGCACCCACGTATTCACCAATGAGATCAACGTGCTGACCTAACGAAACATTGCCGCGCAAATTATATCCTGGTACACGATGATGAAGTTGTTCATAAGCTGAAAAACCAGTACCCAACTGCATACCGCCCGAATCAGCAATATTACCAATGATACCACCGCCGAAATTACCACTGACACCGCCAAATTTAAATTTATAACCTAAATTGACACCACCATTGTTAATTTTGCTGACAGAAGCAGCATGGCTATCGCCTTTGAAAATATAAGTCGACGCATAAAAGGCATTATCACCTTGTTGTTCCATTCCCAACAAAATTGAACGTGCTTTCGTGCGTGTTAATAATTGCGTCAATGTACTGCTCACCATCACAGACGAATAGGTACCAAAAGGCACATAAAACTGGCCAAACGTACCGTAATAAGGTGACTGTGTTAAGTCGCCAATCGTTACAAATGCTTTATTAACAAAAACATGAGAATTCGAAACAGTATAAGAATTATTCGCCGGTGGCGCATTATCATAACTGAATTCAATAAACCCTAACATCCAATCGCTTGGGCCGATGATAAATGCATCAAGTGACACATTGGTCACATCGATATATGAACGGCTAGGCGCGCCGCCCACATTAATATAACCTGCTTGGCTTTCAACCACACCGCTGAATAATAAATGCGAGTGATTATTTTTAAATGGCTGACCACCTAACATGGCATTTAACTGTTCGTGAATGGATTTACGAATATGTAATAATTGTAGATCCGTATTCACACTCGGACTATTCACAACTAAATTAGTCCCCGCATATTGAATACGCACACCGACATAAGGACCGGTTGAAACGAACGCTTGTCCTGGCACATCCGGATCAAAAGGTAAATAATCGGCTGTTTCACTGCTTGTTTTCACAATTTCTTGCGCATTATATTTTCTGCTGAGTCTTGATGAAGCGGTTGTATTAGCAGAAACATTCTTGGAAGAAGTCGATCCTGATAAATCAGTATGTTCGTGTGATGGCGAGTAAGCCGTATCTGTTTCGGTTGAATTACGCTGAGACGCTTTCTTTTTACGAGAAACACTTTTTGCGTGACGCTGTGATTTTAATTCAGACTTTAAACTATTCACTTCTTTTTTTAAGGTGGCTAATTCTTGTTGCATTAATTTTGTATCAACGGGCGTATTTTCTGTCGCGGATACTGGAGAGTCAGCGGCTATTGCTGAAGTAGATAAAATTCCTGCTACGCTCAATACCATGATAAATGGTTTTAATTTCATTCTAGTTGGCTCCTTTCTTGTTGTTTTATTTCTAATGCAAACGATGTCCAAGTATCAAAGCCTAAAAGTACTTTAAGCTAATATGAACGGCGCAACTTAACAAAAAAAATTGCAAAACTCAAGAACAAGAAAGTCCACAGACCTCAATCACGACTCTTCCATTGATCACGCATCTCCAGTAAAATTTTCAACCTTACTTTTTAAGTGATATTTTTATGAGAAAAAAATTCTCTTCCCTGCTTTCTGGTTTTGCTGCTATTTTATTCGGTATTTCATTGACTTTTGCTTTTGCACCTTATGAAATATTTCCTCTCGCCATCATCGCACCTGCTGGATTGCTAGGTTTATGGCTCTATTCTTCAAGAAAACAAGCTTTTTGGTTAGGATTCCTATTTGGATTGGGATTATTTGGCGCAGGGACTTATTGGATTTTTAACAGCATTTATTATATTGGCGAAGTTTCATTATCTCTCGCCTGCCTCATTACCCTCATTTTTGTTGCGATATTAGCCTTATTCCCCGCACTCACTGGCTATTTTCTTAATCGATTTTTTCCTACCGTCAATTCAAATAAAATTCTGCTGGCATTTCCTGCTATCTGGGTATTGAGCGAATGGATACGTAGTTTTGCATTGACTGGATTTCCTTGGTTTTTTCTGGGTTATAGTCAAACAAATTCACCACTGAAAGGCTTCGCTCCTCTGCTAGGTGTCTATGGGGTTTCATTAGCGGTTTGCTTCAGCGCAGCACTCCTTGTCAATGCCGTGCGTTTATTGAAAAGAAAAGCGTATCGATCATCTTATTTTCACTTATCCGCTTTAGTCCTCCTTTGGGTCATCGGTGGTTTAGTCAATTTCATTCCATGGACACAACCACAAGGTAAAGAAATTCCTCTTGCGTTAGTACAAGGAAATATTCCTCAAGCGATTAAATGGACCCCTGCTCATTTAAAACTTTCATTTGATCGCTATCTTAATTTAACCAATCCTCTATGGGGAAAAGAAAAATTAATTATTTGGCCTGAAGCAGCGATTCCTATTCCTTTTCAAAATATCATTGGCTTCCTCGAAAAATTAGATGAAAAAGCAAAAGAAAATAATTCGGATTTAATTTTAGGATTACCCATTCAAACAAAAGATGGGAAAGCTTATTACAATGCAGTGCTCACACTGGGCAATCAACATCATGTTTACGTCAAGCGCCATTTAGTTCCCTTTGGTGAATACACCCCTTTTTATCATCTTTTTTCAAACGCTTTTCAATTCATGAACATCCCCATCGCTGATACAAGATCGGGCAAAGTGAATCAAATGCCTTTAATCGTTGATCATACAAAAGTATTGACCTCGATTTGTTATGAAATTACATTCCCAGATCTCATCCGAACAGATGACGATACCATCGGTTTTTTACTCACAGTCACCAATGATGGTTGGTTTGGCGAGTCAAATGCACAAGCACAACATTTACAAATGGCTGCCATGCGTGCATTAGAATTTCGCAGACCGGTTGTTTTTGTTAGTAATGATGGAATCACAGCCATCATAGGTCCTGATGGCAGAATACAAGCACAAGCC
>CAYTKY010000019.1:0-28249 GCA_964438435.1 uncultured Coxiellaceae bacterium
TTTTTCTATTGTATTTTTAAGCACAAAAATAGTTTTTCAGGGACGACTAAATAAAGATTTGGAACAGGTTCTAAGAGATCGTTTTTAACAGACCTTAATGGCATTGTTCTTCAACTGCGGCGCGTAGTTTTTGCATCGCATTTTTTTCGAGTTGGCGTACTCGTTCGGCAGAAATTTGATATTTGCTAGCCAAATCTTGCAGCGTGAGCTTTTCTTCGTCTAGCCAACGTGCGCGAATGATATCCTGACTGCGTTCATCCAGCAGGCTCAATGCGCGATAAATCGAATCGCCAGATTGTGCTGACCAATCGGAGTTTTCTAATTCTTGTGCTGGATTGTAACGTGTATCTTCGAGATAACCTGCGGGCGCAAAAAAATCATCATCATCCTGATCAGAGTGAGTTTCGAATGGTGCATCAGAAGCAGCGAGGCGCATTTCCATTTCTCGAACGGTTTCTGGTTTGACACCCAGGTCTTTTGCGACATCTTGTATTTCTTGCTGAGTCATCCAGCCGAGATGTTTTTTCAGATGACGTAAATTGAAAAATAATTTACGTTGCGCTTTGGTTGTGGCAACTTTCACGATTCGCCAATGGCGTAAAATATATTCATGAATTTCAGCCTTAATCCAATGCATGGCAAAAGTGACCAAACGCACACCCATGGTGGGATTAAAACGTTTTACAGCTTTCATTAACCCCACATTGCCTTCTTGAACAAGATCAGCAAGGGGTAAGCCATAACCTAAATAACCTTTGGCAACCCGAACGACGTACCGTAAATGAGCTAGAATCAACCGCTTTGCTGCAGCTAACTCATTGTTTTTATATAATCGCATGGCAAGATCGTGTTCTTCCTCGGCGGTGAGCATAGCGATTTGATTAACATGGTGAAGATAAGCCTCTATGCTGCCGATAGGTAAGCGGATATCCATGGTTTGTAAGCTAGTCGTCATGGTCAAGTTCACGTCGAGTGATAGTCAAATAATTGACGCACATTATACAGAATTGGGTGGCTTTTTTCTATGGGGTGTTTGGTCAAGTTGCAAATAATGCATCTACAAATTCATCGGGTTGAAAGGGCCGTAAATCATCGATGCCCTCGCCCAATCCAATAAAGCGGATGGGAATGTTGGTTTGCTGAGCAAGTGCGAAGATAATGCCGCCTTTAGCGGTACCGTCCAATTTGGTCAGCACAATGCCCGTGACACCGATGGCTTCATTAAATTGCTTTACCTGATTTAACGCATTTTGTCCTAGTGTGGCATCCAATACGATTAATACTTCATGGGGTGCGGTAGCGTCTGTTTTGGCAAGTACGCGTTTTACTTTTTGTAGTTCAGCCATCAAATGAGATTGCGTGTGTAATCGCCCAGCTGTATCGGCAATCAATACCTGCGTGCGGCGTGCTTTTGCTGCTTCCATCGCGTCATAGATGACGGCGGCGGTATCAGCGCCGGGTTGTTGTGCAATAACAGCCACCTCATTGCGTTTACCCCATATTTGCAATTGTTCGATAGCGGCAGCACGAAACGTATCGCCAGCAGCGAGCATGATATTTTTATTTTGTTGTTTGAAATAATGCGCTAATTTACCGATCGTTGTGGTTTTACCTGAGCCATTAATACCAACGACTAAAATCACATAAGGACGAATGTCATCAGCGATAGAGAGAGGAATAGCGCAGGGTTGCAAAATACGTTTCATCTCTGCTTGCAAACACTGTAAAGCAGCTTGTGTGTCATTTAATTCTTTGCGAGCTAACTTTTGCGTGAGGTGGTGAATGAGTTTTTCAGTTGTTTCAACACCCACATCGGCTGTGAGTAAAAGCATTTCGATTTCATTTAGCACATCAGCATTGAGTTCTTTTTTTCCAAGAAAAAGTTGTGCGATGCCTGTTGTGAAATTAGCACGTGTTTTTGCTAAGCTTTGTTTTAAGCGAGAAAAAAAACCTGTTGATTGATCGGTTGAATTTGATTTGCTTTCAGGTTGTGGTGAGGATGTTTTGATTGAAATGGATTCAGCGGTATCCTCTATTTTTTTGCGTTTTAAAAAATCAAACATTAGCGAAAACCTTTCATTTGTGTGTCAGCAAAATAAAAATTGATGTTAGCATAGTTGACTCAGTGAATCGTGGCTAGTTTTTTAAAATAACAGTTTTTCATCATGAGGCACCCACACATGCAAGGGTTTGTAAGAATTATTGGCGGTCAATGGCGTGGTCGGCGTTTGAAAGTGCCTGATGTAAAAGGGGTGCGCCCAACACCTGATCGTGTCCGCGAAACGTTATTTAATTGGTTGATGCCATTTTTACAAGGCGCTTATTGTCTCGATGTTTTTGCGGGCAGTGGCGCATTAGGAGTTGAGGCGCTGTCACGAGGAGCTGCCTTTGTTGAAATGACAGACGAATCAAGCGAAGTGGTTGCCTTATTGCAATCCGAATTAAAAGCGTGGGGGTGCGATCATGGTTTCGTTTATCAAGCGCGAGCACCGCAACAATTGCGCCCACCTCAACATCTTTTTGATTTGGTTTTTCTTGATCCACCCTATGAAAGTGATTTGTTATTGCCTTGTTGCCATTATCTAGAAGAACAAGGGTTTTTAGCCAGCTCGGCTCATCTGTATCTAGAATCACGGCAAGTAATCAAGGATAATGACCTGCCTGCTTGTTGGAAAATAGTGAAGAGTCAAAAAGCAGGGCAAGTTTTTTATCATTTGGCACATAGAGAAAAATAAATCATGAATGAGCAAAAACCCCGTTTACTTACCGGCGATACACCCACAGGACGTTTGCACTTGGGGCATTGGGTGGGTTCGTTAGAAAATCGTATTTTGATGCAGGATGATTACGATTGTTATTTTATTATTGCCAATGTTCATGCATTCACAACACGCGCGGAAAAACCGGGTGAAATTCATCAGAGTGTCATGGATATTTTGATCGATTATCTGGCAGCCGGGATCGATCCTCAAAAAAGCACAATTTTTCTGCAATCAGAAGTCCCAGCGATTGCTGAGATGACTTTTTTCTTTAGTATGCTGATTTCTTATCCGCGTTTGATGCGTAATCCTACCATTAAAGATGAAATACGCGACAAGGGATTGGGCGATAATTATTCTTTCGGATTTTTGCTTTATCCGGTCGGTCAGGTTGCGGATATTTTAGTTTTTAGGCCACAAATCGTTCCTGTTGGAGAAGATCAAATTCCGCATCTTGAAATGACACGAGAAGTGGCGCGTCGTTTTAATCAATTGTATTGTCATGTCGATCCACATACGGATGATGCCGATTATTTAAAAAAAGGGGGATTATTCCCGATTATCGAACCGAAGTTAGGACGGTCACGACGGTTGGTGGGGATCGGTGCGCCGACAGCGGAAGGTCAGTTGTTGAAAATGTCAAAGTCACTGAATAACGCTATTTTTCTGAGTGATGATCCTGATGCGATTAAAAAGAAAGTGATGGCGATGTATACCGATCCGAATCGTCTAAAGGCAACAGATAAAGGTCGAGTAGAGAATAATCCATTGTGGATTTTTCATGAAACATTTAATCCTGATCAAGTGTGGGTTGCGGAGGCTCAAGAGCGTTATCGTGAAGGGGCTATTGGTGATGTGGAATGTAAGAAGCGCCTGATTGACGTATTAGTTGCCATCATTGATCCCATCCGAATACGTCGTTTGCAATATGAAAAAGAGTTGCATTATGTTCAATCCGTGTTGCGCGAAGGGACAGCTAATGCAAATAAAATTGCCAATCAAACATTGCGTTTAGCAAAAGAAGCGATGAAACAGAGGTATTTTTAATGTCAAATGAAAAGATAAAAGAAGCTAAATATTTTACGGGTAAGCTAACCTTGCTTGAATTAATGACGGTCTTAGCCTTGTTAGGCATCGGCTTGACATGGTTTTTGCGACATTATTTTATTTTGCACTTATCGTAAATTCAGATAAGATACTTTTTTATTTCAGGGCTATTGCCCCTGCCGGTTGTCGTTCAAAAAAATACGGCAATATGGAAACTTTAAGCCTAAAAATGGTTCATTATTAATAAGGAAAATAATTATGCGTAAAAAACTTCTTGTGAGTACTCTTGTTGGATTATGTGTTATTAGCTTATCCGCTTGTTCCAAAGGAGATGAAAATAAATCATCTACTGAAGCACAAGCTACGACAACCACTCAGCAAACGGTAGCAGACACGACAACACCAACAGCAGGCGACACAACGTCAGTGGTTGCAGATAATCAAACCGGTACGCCAACAACGACCACAACAGGCCAAACGCAAGAAACAACCACCACCACAACCACCACCACAACGGCACCTGGAACAACAGCAACCACCGAAGGGCAGAATACAACCACCACCGAAGGTCAAAATACAACCACCACCGAAGGTCAAAATACAGCCACAACAGGTACGGGTACGACGAACACCACCATGTCGAATGATACGACGACAACCCAAATGCCTGGAACAACAACGACTACGACAACGGCTAATGGCGAAGGCACAACCACTACCACGCCAGGCACCACAACAGGCACGGCAACACAGTAAGAAGCCTTTTCTCCTCAAAAATGAATCCCCGCGGATGATCCTATTCGTGGGGATGAATTTCCTTCCTCAAGATCCATTTCTTCTTCATTATTTGGGCTTTCATGCTCTTTTTGTGCTATCTTATGTGGCATCCGATTTAAGCTGAGTATGACAATCATATGAGAAATTTTACTTTGTCTAAACGATTTTTATTGGCGTGTTTCCTTGGCTGGCTCACTACGTCAACTGTCTATGTGGCTTATGCTTCAAAAACAAGTGATCAATCCTCTGAGCTAATACCGGGTAATACAAAAATGGCAACCGTATCGCCTTTGCCGAAATCTGGAAAGCGGTTATGGAATTTGCAAGATGCTGATATTTTAAGTGTGATTAATGAAGTTTCTCAGGATACGGGAAAGAACTTTGTTGTCGATCCTCGCGTTACTGGCAAAATCAGTTTGATTTCTAGCAAACCGTTACGTCAGGGAGAAGTTTATCAGGTTTTTTTATCAGTGCTGGGTGTGTTAGGTTATTCAGCTATTCCCAATGGGAATGTGGTGAAAATTGTTCCCAACATGGAAAGTGGTGAGCAAGCAACCAAAGTAGCGACAACAGGATCGCCTGGTAAAGGTGATGAAGTGGTCGTGCGTGTGATTCCACTCGAAAATGTATCATCTTCACAATTAATTCCTGTTTTGCGCCCACTCCTTCCTCAGTGGAGTAATATTTCCGCTTATACGCCGGGAAATGTCCTGGTCTTAATGGGGCGCGCTGCTAATGTAGAGCGCATTTATAATATTGTTCAAGATGTCGATAAATCATCGAGCAATGGAATACAAATTATTCCCTTGCATCATGCAGCAGCGGCGCAAGTAGCCAATGTATTGAATAATTTACAAGCCGCTTCTCGTTCTGCCGGTGAAACGCCCATGGTATCGGTGGCGGTTGATGAACGAAGCAATAGTATTTTGCTCGGTGGTCCCAAAGCCTCGCGCTTGCGCATGCGTGTACTGATTTCTCAATTAGATGCAACAGCTTCATCACCTTCTGGTAACACAGAAGTTATTTATTTACGTTATCTTGAAGCAAAACCATTGGCATTATTATTAAGCAAGATTGCCACGAATATTCTAGGTAAAGATGGCGCGCATTATGAAGTGAATGCGACGTCTGTTTCATCCTCAATGTCATCCACGACGAACAGTGTTTCAAAAGATACCACGACGACTTCAACGAATATTCAGGCTGAACCCAATACCAATGCAATTATCATTACGGCGCAACCTGCCTTAATGCAGGCATTAAAAGCGGTTATTGCAAAATTAGATATTCGTCCTGCTCAAGTATTAGTGGAAGCGATTATTGCTGAAGTCGACGAAAGTAATTTAACGAGTTTAGGCATTCAATGGGGAAGTGTTACTTCGGGTGATGCTAATACGAGTAGCGAAACGGGTGCAGCTGTGACATCGTTTCCTCCTTTGGGAGCCGGCGTGATTGGTATTATGCCGCATGTGCAGTTACGTGCGGTGTTAAGTTTGCTGCGTAATCAAAATGGCGTTGATATTTTATCAACACCATCCATCATGGTTTTAGATAATCAGAAAGCAACCATTGAAATTGGACAAGACGTTCCATTCCAAACAGGTTCTTATGCCACAACAGGTAATGCAACGACGGCAACGCCGTTCACTACGAATAGTTACAAACCGGTTACATTAAAATTAGATGTGACACCGCAAATTAATTTAGGGACTTCTGTTCGTCTTAAATTAAATTTAAAAAATGATACGTTACAAAATCCACAAAATCCGGGATTAACACCGCTCATTAATACAAGCAAAATTACTAACTCAGTGATCATTAACAGTGATGATGTGTTAGTGCTAGGTGGTTTAATGAGTCGATCTAATAATGAGAATATTAATAAAGTACCGATTTTAGGTGACGTTCCTATTCTGGGACCTTTGTTTCAACAAAAAACACATAATCAACAAAAGAAAAATCTGATGGTTTTTATTAAACCCGTCATTATGCGTATGAACGATGATGCATTACGAATCACTGAAATGAAATATGATTCCATGCGTAGTACGTTAGCTAATTTCAAAGATAATTTAGCTGAAATAGGCGATAAACCGGTTGACGCTCGTTTGCCTCCCTGGAAAAACAAAAAGGATTTACCGACGCCGTTTGGTGATAATTCATGATCAACCCATTGCGCTTTGCTTTTGCGAAACGTTATGGCGTTCTCGTTTCAAATATCGAGAATGAAATAGCGACAGTGACTTATCATCAGCAACCTGATGTGGCGGTTATCATGGAAATTCGTCGGCAATTACAAATGCCTATCGAGTTAAAGCAAGTGAGTAGCGAAATTTTCGCAGAACAATTAGTGAAAACGTATGAAACAGATAGTTCCACTGCAATGCAAATGGTAGAGGATTTGGGTGAATCATTTAATTTATCTGATCTCATGCACGAATTACCAAAAGCAGAAGATTTGCTCGAAAAGCAAGATGATGCACCGATTATTCGTTTATTGAATGCATTGTTGAGCGAAGCGATTAAAGAAGGTGCATCGGATGTGCATATTGAAACATTCGAAGATCACGTGACAATTCGTTTTCGTGTGGATGGTATTTTGCATCAAGTCTTAGAACCGCCGCGTGTTTTAGCGCCTCTCATTATTTCGCGTATCAAAGTGATGGCGCGTTTGGATATTGCAGAAAAACGGTTACCACAAGATGGGCGTATTACGCTACACATAGGCGGGCGTTCAGTGGATGTGCGTGTTTCAACGATGCCAACCAATCACGGCGAACGGGCTGTATTGCGATTGCTCGATAAACAAAGTGCTAAATTAGATTTAGCAGAATTAGGAATGGAAGCAAATACGTTAGCGTTATTAGTGACATTAATCAAAAAACCTCACGGCATTATATTGGTGACGGGGCCGACGGGTTCAGGTAAAACAACCACACTTTACGCAGGGTTAACACTTTTAAACGATAAAAAACGCAATATTCTGACAGTGGAAGACCCTATCGAATATGATTTAGTGGGTATTGGTCAAACGCAAGTGAGTCATAAAATTAATATGACTTTTGCAAAAGGATTGCGTGCCATTTTACGTCAAGATCCTGATGTGGTGATGGTCGGTGAAATTCGTGATCTTGAAACGGCGCAAATTGCTATTCAAGCGAGTTTAACAGGGCATTTAGTCTTGTCTACGTTACATACCAACAGTGCGGTCGGTGCCATTACTCGTTTGGATGATATGGGGGTTGAACCTTTTTTATTAGCATCCAGTTTAACGGGTGTCTTAGCGCAACGATTAATGCGATTGCTTTGTTCGCATTGCAAAAAAGCGATGCCGGCTACAACAAGGGAATGTGAATTATTGGGGGTGTCAGAAAAAAGCTCACCCATCATTTATCATGCAGTGGGTTGTGCGCATTGCAGACAATCAGGTTATTTGGGTCGCAGTGGTGTTTATGAATTAATTGCAATCGATGAGGCATTACGGACGATGATTCATGATGGCGCTGCAGAACAACAAATGCGTAAACATGCGCGCGGTTTATTTCCAAGTTTGCGACAAGATGGTTATCGTCGTGTATTGATGGGTGATACATCGTTGGAAGAAGTGTTGCGTGTGACGAGTGAAGACTAAACCATGGCTGCTTATCATTTTATTGCTATCAACGCACAGGGCAAAGAACAAAAAGGGGTGATCGAAGCAGAAAACGAAAAACAGGCACGTCAATTATTGCGTGATAAGGCACTGATCCCCATGGGGATTCATGCAGCACAAGAAAAAAAACATGCTGCCGTAGAAAGTAAATGGATGCCACATCTTGCAAAGTTATTTCAAGCACGTGGTTTGAGTAGTCAAGAAATTGCTTTATTTACGCGTCAATTTGCAACCTTACTTGCAGCGGGATTGCCCGTTGAAGAATCCTTATTAGCTGTTTCAGAGCAAACAGAAAAACCACGCATAAAAGGATTAATTTTATCGGTGCGCAGTAAAGTGATGCAAGGTCATGCATTGGCTTCGGCTTTACGAGAACACCCACAAGCCTTTTCTCCGTTATTTTGTGCAACTATTGCGGCAGGAGAAAAATCAGGTCATTTGGAAAAAGTGTTGTTGCGATTAGCAGATTACACCGAGCAACAATCTCACATGCGACAAAAATTACGAACCGCTATGATTTATCCGACGATGATTGTGTTAGTCGCAATCGGTATTGTCGGATTTTTATTAGAATACGTGGTACCGAAAATGATGTCGGTCTATGGTCATTTGAATCAAGCATTACCTGATATGACGGTTTTGTTAATTACGATTAGTCAATGTGTGAAATCGTATGGGTTTTATACATTACTTGCTCTCATCATAGGGATCATTGTCTGGCGACGAATTTTAAAAAGAAATGCGGCACTGCGAGAAAGATCGCATCGTATTTTATTGCGACTACCTTTAATTGGCCATGCTTTTAAAATTGCAGATACGGCGCGTTTTGCAAGAACTTTATCGATTCTTTCTGCATCGGGTGTTCCTGTATTAGAAGCGATGACGATTTCATCCGAATTAATAACACTTATTCCGATTCGTGAGTCTATCGAAGATGCGGTGAAACATGTACGTGAAGGTGCGGCGATACATTTATCTTTAAAACAAACGACCTATTTTTCACCCATGAGTATTCATATGATGGCAAGCGGCGAAGCCAGTGGTCAATTAGAAGCGATGTTGGAGCGCGTTGCGATTCATCAAGAAGATGAAATTAAACGATTGATTGATGTTTCGTTAGCACTTTTTGAGCCGGCGATTATTCTCATCATGGGTGCTATTATTTTATTTATTGTGTTAGCTGTTTTATTGCCGATTTTTAATTTAGATCAGCTTGCTCAGTAGACGTTAATGCGCCATTTTTTTTGTGAAGAGAATGAGCAGATAAAAAGAAAAAATGCACCGATGAGAAAACTCACATACCAGAGAAAATGGCCCCCATATTGATAGTAAAGGTAACTTCCGATAATAGGCCCAACAATTTTACTGGCAGCATAAATCGATTGATATATTCCCATTTGTTTTCCTTTTTTATTATAGTCACCACTTTCGTAGCAAATAAATTGTGCTATTGCAATAAATAACATTTCACCTGTCGTCCAAATAATGCAAGATAAAATGGCTAATAAAAATAAAAAAGAAAAATTCAATATCAACATCCCGCTTCCCATCAAAAAAGCGCCGATTCCAAGCAACATAACTTTATCAATGTTTTTCATCGCATTGACGAGCGGTGCTTGAAATAAAACAATGAGGAGGGTGTCGAGCATAAATAAAAGACTGACAGCTTTGACCCCCAGTGAAGGAAATATTTTTTCGAGGTAGAGGGGATAGGTTGAGCTGAGTTGTGCAATGATCAAGCCAACAAAAAATACGCTGGTTAGCGTGATGATTAAAATAGAAGGATTAAATTGGCTTGAAGAAGGGGTGGTTGTTTCGATATTTTTTTCTTTTTCTTTGATAGGAATTATTTTTTCATTCGTATTGTTAACGAAGAAAATTAAATAAAGGGTAGCCATGAGGAGAGAAAAACTCATTGTGTCAAAAACAAAATAAAAATGGGTACTGTCACATAACCCTATCATCATGCCAGATAATCCAAACCCTGCATTTAAGGCTACTCTTGATAAATTAATGGTTTTTAAACGGAGATGAGAAGATGTTCGGCAATGATTTAATATCCAAACATTAATGCTGGTTGTAAAAGCATAAGCAGCTATCCCTAATATAAATAAATTCATAGCGAGTGGTAAGACGGAAGAAAATTTTGTCAAAAGAAAGTAAGTGATAGATTGAATCATCAAACTAAAAACAGCAATTTTTTTGCAAGAAATTTTGTCAGATAAAAGGCCGGATACTAATCCGCCAATGATGGTTCCGCAACCATAACAGGATATGAGTGCGCCTGCTGCGGTAATGTTAATGTGTAACACGTCAACAAAAAATAATGATAAGAAAAAAGTGACACCCATCGCAAATGATTCGATAAATATTAAGAAAATTCCCTGCCAACCGATTAAAGGTAATCCACGGTAATGGTCGAAATATCGCTTCAATGCTATTGCAAAGTATTTCATGCGGGTTCCTGTTTATTGGTAAAGGGAGAAATCAAATTCGATGAGCCTAAAGTAAATTATTTTTATTCATAGAGAGTATCTCTAGCATCAATTCATCTAATGGCGCTTTATTGATTTTGGGTTTAAAGGTGGGGGACTGTGCGGCTTCGTATACCATGACCTCGTGGCGGTGAGGATAAATTGTTTTGAGGTAATGAACAAGTAGGGAAAGGGATTTTTTATTGTTATGACTGTCAGGATGATCTCAGGGGCCAATGATATCGATTTGCCGCAAGATAATGTAACTTACTCAATAATATCAATATGCATGCCACCAAAAATTTGCTCGACGGTTTCTTCTGCTGCATCGGATAAGGTAAATCCTGTTTCACCAAACCAACGGCGAATCGCAACCAGTTCGCGGCCGCGAAGGAAAATGTAGAAGCCCAAAAACATGACGTCCGGATCAGTCCCTAATTTTTCATGATACTCAAACGCGTATCGTTCTGTGTAAGGCAAACGCTTTTCTGATTCGGTTTTGGTGTATTCAGAAAGAATACTGAAAGCTTCTTTTGCATTGGGCGCTTGTTCAACGCGTTCTTTGACAGTTTCATAATCATGAATACGCTGATAGACAATTTTTTCTAATTCTTCTTCATTAAATAATTCTGAAAATCCATGGGGCAAACGTTCGCTTAAGCCAAATACTTTATTAATAAAATCAGCTTTGCTGATTTTTACGATCGTTGAATCAATCAATTTAAAGAAAAAGGGTGCGCCCATGCATGCACGTTTGAAAGAAGGAAGATTTAAATAAAGCATGTTATCGCGAATGGTGAAGGTGCCTAATCGAAGAGGATGTTCCGGATTTTTTTTAAAGGAGTCTAATGATTCAAAATGTAAATCTGTGCATTCATGATCCCAGTGCCAAGTCCAAGCATTTTCATTTTTTGGAATCAAACAGTGAATTTTTTTCAATGCGGCGATCAATTTATCTTTTTGTAAAATTTGATAAGTCAGACGAACAGGCTGATAAGCCTCTCCTGTTTCTACAGTTAAGAAAGGCTTTTGCAACCGTTCAAACATGAGGAGCTCCTGTCTTTATCCGTTTGTTATCTACTTCCCGGTCTTGGTCCCGTTGAGGTTTGTTTTGTCGCTGTCGCTCCCGATGTACGCTCTTGTCTGTGTTCGGCAGCTTTTTGTGCATTCAATTTGGTAGCCTTCTCTAACGCTTCATTCAGAGTGTTTGCTATTTCCTTTTGCATCTTTGGATCGAGATTGTCTGCTTTGCCAGAGATTAATGCTATTTTTGAAGAAATTTTTGCAATTTCTTCGGAATTAAAATCTTGCGATGCTTTTAAAAGCGCGTCAGATACTTTTTTCATTTCACCGCTCAGTTTTTCACTGAAGGATGATAACGTTTGTCGTAGCTCTGTCAAAACTTTGTTTTCGGTCGGCATATAAAGGTTCCTCTCTCTCTTTAATTTATCAAGTAGGGGTTGTGTGATTCCCCATCTAGCATATAGCGATCACGCTATATAACACCTTAACTATTATTATAAGCGCCATTTCTTAGAATGGGCTTAAATCAAAAATTTATCGAATTTCGTGATATATGTTTACATTTTAAGCAAATTTTGATAAATTTTCAAATCTTTATCAAAGACATCCAGGATAGTAATATGAAAAATCGCTCTCAATCAATGCCTTATCGGAAAATATCTGGTTTTACGTTAATCGAAGTGATGGTCGTGATGGTGATTTTGGGAATTTTGGCTGCTATCGTTGTTCCTAAGTTAATGAGCCGACCTGATCAAGCTCGTATCGTTAAGGTGAAGCAAGATATTAATTCTATTCAAAATGCGTTGGATTTATATAAATTAGATAATGGTTTTTATCCTTCTACGGATCAAGGGTTACAGGCGTTAGTGACTAGGCCGACGACTCCACCTGAACCGCATGATTGGAAGGAAGATGGTTACTTGCAAGATGTCCCGATCGATCCTTGGGGAGAAGCCTATCAATATGTCAATGAAGGCGGCAAAGATAAAGTATTTAGTTACGGCCCGAAAGGAAAAGAGGGTAATAGTGAAATTAGTAATTTAAATATGAATGCACCAGCGGGCACGTCTTAATTGATTGATGCAAATGAAACGACCATATAACGCACGACAAGGGAGTAAGATCAACGTCAATGGTTTTACTCTCATTGAAATTCTGATTGTGATGGTCATCATTAGTATTGTGACCAGTGTGGCCTTATTAAAATTTAATCGTAATGAAAATAAGCGTCTTGCTTCTTTTGCCAATGAATTAACGCAAACATTGTTGTTGGCAGAAGAGCAAGCGATGTTGCAACCTGCTGTGATAGGAATGTCGTTGAATGAAAATTCATTTCAATTTTCTACGTATGAGTCGAGAGAAGGTAAATCCAAAACGTGGAGACCTTTGCAAGATTCGGTTTTAAGAAAATACGAGATTTCATCCGATATTCAAGTTAATCTTGAGATCAATCATCAATTCGTTTCACTGTCAGACGATGAAACGATTAAATCACCGCAAATTATTTTTTCTATCAATGGTGAAGTGACCCCTTTTGTGATTACGATCAGTAAAAAAGGAAAACAAACACGTTATAAAATAATAGGTGAAGCAGATGGCAGTATCACCCAGCAATCATAATCATCATCAAAAAGGATTGACACTGATTGAAGTTTTGATTGCGCTCGCGATCATTGGCATTGCTTTAACAGCGATTATCAAAGCGACATCTGAAAATATTCGTGCAACGACCTATTTGCAAGATAAAACGATTTCGATGTGGGTAGGCGAATATGTTTTAAATCAAGCGCGCGTCGGTTTGTTGCATTTTCCAGAAGCACCAGAGCAAATGAAATCATCAACGAACATGTTGGGCAGAGATTGGTTTTGGCAAGCGTCACAAGAACAAACACCCAATCGACGAATTAAAAAAATTAAAGTAAAACTATTTAAGAGTGATCAAGAAGAGGCAGCTTCTTTGCTAACATTGGAGACGTATGTTTATCGTGCCGATTAAAAAACAACGAACCCAAACAATCAGCAACGGATTTACTTTACTGGAAATTTTAATTGCGCTCTTTATTTTTTCGATGATTTCTTTGATGTTAACGACCGCTTTACGTAGTGTGATGGATGCACAATCAGAAACAACGCTCAAAGCAGAACGCCTTAATCGACTACAATTTGCATTACTAATGCTATCTCGTGATGTCGAGCAAATAGTGAATCGTCCTATTTTAAATGCAAAGGGGAATGAAGAGGCTGCCTTAATTGGCACACCGCAAGCATTGATCTTCACGCATACCGGTTTTGCTAATCCAACGGGTGAGCTGTTACGAAGTTCATTGAGTCGTACGGGGTTTGTATTGAGTGATGGCACGTTATCGCGTTTAACTTGGCTTGCACTGGATCAAGCGCCGAATGCAACAGCGCACCGTCGATTATTATTATCGAATGTCACCGGACATTTTGAATACCTTGATCAAGAGGGCCGTTTTCATGAGGCTTGGCCTGTCGATGAAAAAAAGGATCAACCGTTACCTAAAGCGGTTAAAATCAAATTAACAATCACAAGATGGGGATCTATCGATCAACTTTATGTTATACCCGTGCAAATTAATCAAAAAGCAACATCACGTTTGCCAACGTCAGTTAAGCCTTAACCAACAGCGGGGCGTCGTCATTGTGATGGCACTGTTCATTGTGGCATTGGTTGCTGCGATGGCTTATGTGATGATGGCGCGCTTAGAGCGCGACACGCATCGCACGGCATTGTTATTGCACGATACACAAGCTGATTTTTATGCACAAGGTTCTGTTGCTTGGGCGATGGATCAATTGCGCAATGATTGGGAGAGACAAAAAACAAATAAAGTGGTTGATCCTATTCCGATTAAATCACCGATGAATGAATTGCAGGGATATAAAATTTCTAGCACCATTGAAGATATGCAGGCACGTTATAATATTAATAATTTAACGCAAATGACTTCATTTAAGCCTTTTATTCGATTGTTGCAAACGGTGCAACCCAGTTTGTCGACAGAAAAAGCGGAAGATATTTTGCGTGCTGTGGTTGATTGGATTGCGCCTGTTACCACACAACAGCCTAATACGTTTAGTCAATATTATTTGTCACTTTCGTCCCCTTATCGAGCAGCGCATCGTCCCATGGTGAATCGCAGTGAATTACGGTTAGTGAAAGGGATGACTCCTTCATTATTTCGTGCGCTCATGCCCTATGTGACCGCATTGCCTGATAGTCAACCGATTAATGTGCAAACGGCTTTGCCACCGGTATTGATGACGCTCAGTCAAACGCTTAACTTAGAATCAGCTCAACGTATTGAACAATCGCGTCAACAAACACCTTTTACGTCTACAAAAATGTTTTTTAATTTAGATGTTGTCAAAAATCATCGTGTTTCGGAAGGTAATGTGACGGTGACGAGTCAATATTTTTTAGTGAAAACCAACGTGGAGATAGAGAAGCAAACCATCGTGCTTTATACTCTTTTAGAACGCATAACAAATGGTACGAAAGTAACGATCAACACATTATGGCAAAGTAGACAAATATGGTAATCGAGCAACTTATTATTTATTTGACACCACCGACACTGACTCCTCAATGGATGATTGTTTGTGCTGATCGCCAAATGCAAGTACATCATGGGAATCATGAATTATTAGTGTCAGCGGCTGAAGGGAAAGAGGTCATAATAGTAGTGCCAGCAGAAGATGTCTTGCTGACTTCTGTTAAATTGCCGAAAATGAATCGTTCACGTCAGTTGCAAGTATTACCTTATGCATTAGAAGAAAAATTAATTGCAGATGTTGAAACATTGCATTTTGCTTTATTAGCCAATTTGCCTGATGAGCAAGCAGCCGTTGCGGTTGTTGCAAAAGATAAAATGCAGAAATGGTTATCGCTATGTGCTGAATGGAAAATTCAACCGGATTATTTACTACCTGTTTCATTGGCACTTCCATTTTCAGAAAATCATTGGACTATACTGATCGATCAAATGGTTGTGGTGCGTACTCATGTCTATACAGGTTTTGCTTGCGATCATGCAAATGCACAAACGATGTTAACTGCTGCACTAGCAGCGAGTTCATCTGTTCCGATAGAGATTGATATTTATCAAACGAATGAAGAAGAAAAATTGATGAGCGATCTCGTGAGTGTGAAAAAAAATGTGATGAAGTCAGAACAAATAGCGAGGTGGTTATTTTTATCAGCGGCAAACAATACATCAACGAATTTATTGCAGGGAATGTATGCCGTTAAAAAATCACGTCTTCCCCATATGCAAAAATTGTGGAAATTAATATCTTATGTGGGGATGGGTTGGTTGGTATTATTGGTTTTGTATCCCATGATATCTTATTTTATTTTAAGTGATCGTTTGAATGGAATTGAAGATCAGATAAAAAAAATTTATCAACGTCACTTTCCACAAGCAACGCAAGTTGTCTCGCCTAAAGTGCGTATGGAAGAGGAGCTGAGAAAGTATGCGATCGATGCCGGTGAAAATCATGTCTTGGAATTGATAAATGATGTTGGAAATGCATTATCAGAAGCATCTGGGATTCAATTGAAACAATTTCATTATCAAGAAAATCAATTAACGTTAGAATTAACAGCGAATTCTTCTGAAGAATTGTCGACGTTTATAAATAAGTTATCGCAACAAAACGTGAAGGTGAAGCAGCAAAATGCGAATTTATCAGATTCGCGCATTGAAGCTACTTTAATGATTGAGTGAGTAGATATGAAAGAACAATGGGTTAAATGGAAGGGATGGTGGTCGCAACTAAAGTTGCGAGAGCAACAAGCTCTGATGTTGGGCGCTTGTGCGATTGCTATTTTTATGCTGTATGAATTTGTTGCATCACCTATTCTGACTCATTTATCAATCATGCGGCAGCGAATTGTCAGTGAGCAAAAAAAATTAGTATGGATGCAATCAGCCGATCGAACGTTGCAGCAAATGCAAGGTCAACATCGAATAAGAAATGAGATTACCTCGCCCGTCATGTTGATGGGGTTGTTACAAAAGAAAATTGATGATGCGAAATTAGCAACGTTGTTGACGCAATTAAAACAAACTAGCAATGAATCGGTGCAAATGAATTTTCAAAAAATAGATTTTGATAAATTGATTGCTTTATTAGTCGCGATAACCAAAGAATATCAAATTTCCATCACAGAAATGAATGTCATGACAGAAAATTCACCGGGCGTGGTGAGTGCGGAAGTGGTGTTGAGCATTCATTAAATTTTTTTTATGTTTTGTTGATCAATCGTTGCTAATGCTTTGATGGCGGGTTCGTTTCCTTGATCGGCTGATTTTTTAATCCAAAAATAACCCACATCCGTATCTTGCGCGACGCCATAACCGTAATAATACATATAACCAACGGCGTATTGTGCTTCAGCATTGCCAGGACATCCGCAAGCGAGAGGGAGTAATACTTTCATGGCACGTTTGTAATAACCAGCTTCAAAAAGACGTTTGCCTTGTTGTAATTCAGACAGCGTGGCGACGGTTGGATTGGGCCTGGGTGCTGGGCCATGGGTTGTGGCGCAAGCTGCTAAAGCGAGTGAAAGCAGGCCAATAAGGATAAATTTTCGCATCATATTAACTGTCCTCAGTGTCTCGTGGCTTAAATTGAAGCTGCTCCCTTGGCAACGGTAGTTTTTCTAAATGACCTTCATTTTCTAAAATGACGGCATGATTCGTGATGGCATAGACTTTAACGCCATCGGGTAATTCATCTCCAACTTGATAAAGTTTATCTGGCTGGCCCGATGTGGAGATCGATGCTTTTGATGAATCATTTTCTTCTTTCAAAATACCGGTTACGCGTAATTGCAAATTGGTAATAGGAACGCTGACGACGGATTTTCCAAATAAATGATGATCAGCAATGGTTGTTGCCAAATTTTTTTCAGCAGTCATCGGTGTTATTTTTTGCGAAGTTGAAATAGGCTGGTGAGTTAATTCCCAATCATGATGCCATTGCCAGGCGGCACCCCAAACAGTGAATAGGGTGATGCCGATGAAGGTAGCGCATAGCAGGATGGTGTTTTTTTGTGTTAAGTTTATAGTTAATTGCATAGTGGTCGATGCTTTTTAGTTTGAGCGAATGTTTAGTTAGTTACAAAAATAGTCCGGAACAGTATCAATAATGGCCTAGTATACCTGATTTGTTGTCTCGATTCACGAGAGGTGTTGATAAGGAGAATGCAGTGAATTACATCGATAAAAATTTACTACCGGGAGAAATGATTCTTTTTTGCACAAAAAAACACCTCATTATTTTCTTTTTCCCCGTTGTTTGGCTCATTTTTTCAATTTTTGCATACAGTTACATGCATGCGAATGAAATTTTATCGAGTTTGGCGTGGACTCCCTGGTTCTTAGCATTGATTTTTTGGGCTTATATGGGTCTAAATTATTTTTTTTCTGAATTTGCGGTGACTAATAAGCGTGTCATGATGCGGGAAGGTTTTTTTTATCGACATTGCAATGAAATGCGTTTATCTGCTATTTCGCAAGTGAATATCGATCAAAGTTTGCTCGGGCAAATTCTCAATTACGGTACCGTTTCTATCAATGCGTTCGGTGCTTTTGACGAATATACCTTAATTGCACGACCCTTTCAGTTTCAAAAAACAGTGAATGAGCAAATGGATAAGGCGATGCGATAATGCTATATTAGGCACAACCTAACATAATGATTATCTAAAAAACCCATGACTTTTCTCAAGAATACGCGACTTCTCAAAGCGATCTGGCGCGAACCTGTAGATATGACCCCCATCTGGATTATGCGACAAGCGGGCCGCTATTTACCTGAATATCGTGCAACACGCGAACAGGCCGGCAGTTTTATGAAATTATGTCAAACACCTGAACTGGCCTGTGAGGTGACGTTGCAGCCATTGAATCGATTTCCATTAGATGCGGGCATTATTTTTTCTGACATCTTAACTATCCCCGATGCAATGGGATTAGGGTTACAGATGGTTGAAAATAAAGGCCCTGTATTGACGCATCCTCTTCGTGATGCACAAGCGATTCAGCGGTTGAGTGTTGTTGATTGCGAACGATTACAGTATGTTTATCAAGCTATTCAATTAGTTCAGCATGAATTAGATGGGCGTGTCCCCTTAATTGGCTTTTGTGGTAGTCCTTGGACGTTGGCGGCCTATATGGTCGAAGGACAATCCGTTGCTGGATTCCCGTCTCTCATGAATATGATGAAAGCGGACCCCCTTCTTTTGCATAACTTACTGGATAAATTGGCAGAATCAGTTTGTCTCCATTTAAATGCGCAAATCGAAGCTGGCGTTTCAGTTGTCATGATTTTTGATACGTGGGGTGGATTGCTAAACCATCAAGAGTATCAAACATTTTCACTCTACTATGTCCAAAAAATCCTCGCAGGTCTTAAACGCTATTATAATGAAAGTAAGATTCCCTGTATTTTATTTACAAAAAATGGCGCGCCTTTTATTGAAAAAATGGCTGAAATAGGCTGCGATTGTATAGGCGTCGATTGGGGAATTTCATTGCAAGAAGCGCGGCAGCGTGTGGGGGATCAAGTAGCACTACAGGGAAATATGAATCCAGCGAGCTTACTCACTTCGCCGGAGGCGATTAGGCAAATGGCGAAGGATATATTGGATTCCTTTGGACAAGGTTCCGGGCATGTTTTTAATTTGGGTCATGGTATCACGCCGGATGTTCCGCCTGAACATGTCCAAGTATTAGTTGACGCAGTTCATACGTTTTCCAAGCGACAGGGCGGTGATCATGCGACTGAATGACGTGGTGACATTTTTTTTCATACTCATTTTTTCAGCCTCTGTTTTTGCAGCTGAAAAAAATCTTCCTTTGCCTGCAGAGCAAGCGTTTACATTGTCTATTTCTATTAAAAATCCCAAGGAAATAATAGCTGAATGGCATATTGCTCCTGGTTATTATCTTTATCGTGATCGTATTTATTTTACTTTTCAGCCGAATGTTGCCTCTGATATTCGTTTTCCTCAAGGTGATTTGCAATATAGCGCTGATCGCGGGCGTTATGAAGTTTATTCAGGCAATGTGATGATTCCTATTTTTCTAAACACAAAGGCAACGAGTGTGCAACTGTCAGTGAATTATCAAGGTTGTTCATCTGATAAATTTTGTTACCCGCCGATGAAACGTAACATAACATTGAATTTGCAAAATCAATCGACGCAATTAATGAATCATCAACCATCGTCGCCTGCTTTTTCATGGCGTTCTTTATTAACGGATCAAAACGGTGTGCAAGCATTATTGAATGCGCAAAATGTAGCTGTTTTATTATTTGTTTTTTTAGTGTTGGGATTATTTTTAGCATTTACTCCTTGCGTGTTACCCATGGTTCCTATTCTTGCCAGTATTATCATTGGACAAGAAAAAATAAATACCACAAAAGCTTTTTTCCTCTCACTGTCTTATGTGTTGGGGATGGCTATCACTTATGCATTAGCAGGTGTTGCAGCAGCAGTAGTAGGCAGCACGATTCAAGTGTGGTTACAAAAGCCTATTTTTATTTTAGCGGGTAGCGGGTTATTTGTATTGCTCGCTTTATCTTTGTTTGGTTTTTATAACTTACGGTTACCTCATTCCGTTCATAACAAAATAACCCATTGGAGTAATCAATATACGGGAGGGACTTATGTCGGCGTTTTTTTTATGGGCGTGTTATCAACGTTGATCGTTTCACCTTGTGTGACGGCGCCACTGGTCGGCATTTTACTTTATATGGGACAAACGGGTGATGCTTTATTTGGTGCGAGCGCGTTATTTATGATGGGTGTTGGCATGGGTATCCCCTTGATGGTAGTCGGATTGTCAGCGGGAAAATATTTACCGAAAAGTGGATATTGGATGGACGTGATTAAAAAAATGTTTGGCTTGATGATGTTGTTAGTTGCCGTTTGGATGTTATCACGCGTAACCGCTATCACAACGAAGCTACAACCCTTTATTCCATTTAATGTGTCATCAACATCAATCATGGATAATCAATTTGTGGTAGTTCATGATGCAAAAGAAATGTGGAAGCAACTTTCTCTTGCAAAAATGGCTCGCAAACCGGTGATTATCGATTTTTATGCGGATTGGTGCGAATCTTGTGTCGTGATGGATAAAAATGTTTTTAGTAAAACGGATGTGAAGCAATTATTGGGCCATTTCATTTTATTGCGCGCTGATTTGTCTGACAATACGGTTGATGATGAAGCATTGCTTAAAAATTTTAATGTTATTGCGCCGCCAACTGTTTTATTTTTCAATCAACAGGGCGAAGAAATTTTTTCTCATCGTATTGTGGGCGAAGTGGATAAACAAGAATTTTTAACGCGCATTCATAAATTCATAACTGCTGATTATTGTGATAAAAAAATAACTTGTTAATGAGGAATGGATCATGGTAATGGACGCAGCAACAATTCCACAATTAAATACGACGTTAACTGAGCCATTACATTTTCTTGAGCAACATTTTTTATCGAAAAGCCAAGCGATTGAAGATTGGTTTCAAAAGCAATGGGCGATAACGATACCGCCTGTTTATGGATCAATTGACTTGCGAAATGCAGGGTTTAAATTGGCACCAATTGATATGAATTTATTTCCAGCCGGTTTTAATAATTTGAACCCCGATTTTTTATCACTCGCTGTTTGTGCAGCGAAAAAAATCGTCACACAATTATCGCCAAAAATAAAAAAAATATTAGTGATTCCTGAAAATCATACACGCAATATTTTTTACTGGGAAAATATCAAAACGTTAAAAAAAATTTTAGAAGAAGCCGGATTTGAAATTAAATTGGGGTTATTGAAAGGAGATGCGGATACTTCAAGCATGATGATGCTTGAAACCGGTTTGCAAGTTGAACTCATAATGCGACAGCAGGATGAATTATGTCTTACTGATTTCATTCCTGATATTATTTTGTTAAATAATGATTTGTCAGAGGGTATTCCTGACATTTTGCAACAACTCAAACAACCGATTATTCCGCCTGCTGAATTAGGTTGGAGCCAGCGGTTGAAATCAGAACATTTTCAGTATTATGCGGAAGTTGCAGCTGAATTTTCTAAGCACATCATGATTGACCCTTGGTTGATTTCGCCATTGTTTAAGCATTGTGGTCAAGTTGATTTTATGGAAGAAGGTGGTTTGGAATGTTTGAGATCGAATGCTACTTTTTTATTTTCTGAAATTCAAAAAAAGTATGAGGAATATCATATTCCTTACCAACCATTTTTAGTTGTGAAAGCGGATGCAGGGACGTACGGTATGGCTGTGATGACCATCCGTCATATTGATGAGTTAAGCTCATTAAATCGAAAGCAACGAAAACGGATGTCAATGACAAAAGGCAATCAGCCAGTCAATCGTGTCATTATTCAAGAAGGTGTTTATACGTTTGAAACAGTGGGTGCCGATAAAGCGGTGGCAGAACCTGTTGTTTATTTGTTAGGAAGTGAAGTGATTGGTGGTTTTTATCGTGTGCACAAAGATAGAGGGGTTGATGAAAATTTAAATTCACCCGGCATGCAATTTGAACCGATTGCTTTTCCTTTACCTTGCAATAAAGCAACAGAGAAAGCCGATGTTGCCATTTGTCAAAATCGATTGTATTTATATGGAGTCATTGCGCAATTAAGCATGCTCGCTGCTGCGCGTGAAATGAAGGATCAACTGATTAAATGACGCAAACCATTCGATTGGGCGTAGTGATGGACCCGATAGCATCTATCAATGCTAAAAAAGATAGTACGCTGGCCATGCTATGGGAAGCGCAAGCACGCGGATGGTTGATTTATTATTTCGAGCAAGCCAATTTGTTTTCACGAAAGGAAATGGTTTGGGGTGATGCGCGTATAATAAAAGTTTCGCATGATTTATCAAATTACGTTGCATTTCAAAATCAACAAACGATTGCATTGAATGAATTAGATATTATTTTAATGCGCAAAGATCCACCGTTTAATCAACAATACATTGAGACGACGTATTTTTTAGAGCAGGCAGAACGCTTAGGTGTGAGGGTAGTGAATAGACCGCAAGCTTTGCGGGATTTAAACGAGAAATTTTCAGTACTGTATTTTCCGCAATGTATTCCAACGAGTTTAGTGACGTGTTCAATCGAGAAATTGCGTGAATTTCAACGAGAATATCGCGATATTGTTTGTAAACCCCTCGATAGTATGGGTGGAACGGCCGTATTTCGTGTGCAAGAAAATGAAGTGAATGCGCCTGTGATTTTTGAAACATTGACGCAGGGTGGAACACGTTACATCATGGCGCAGCAATTTATTCCAGAAATCAAAAAAGGCGACAAACGTATTTTATTAATCAATGGTCGTCCTGTTTCGCATGCATTAGCACGCATTCCGCAAGGCGATGATTGGCGCGGCAATTTAGCAGTCGGTGCTAAACCGAGTGTGCAACCTTTAACAAATCGCGATCATTTTATTTGTGAACAAGTCGGTCCCTTTTTGCGTGAACGCGGAATTTATTTCGCAGGGATTGATGTGATTGGCGATTATCTGACGGAAATTAATATTACCAGCCCCACCGGTATTCGCGAACTTGATGCCGCATTGGATATGAACATTAGTGCGATGCTGCTAGATGCGGTGATGTAGGGATTCTGGAATTTCTGCGGTTGAATGAATTATGTTTAGTTCTTCTGCTTTGGCTGTGGTTAGGTTAATTATTTTTTGCAATGGCTCGTCGGGCTCCGCCCTCCTGCGCTTTACTTGCAAAAAATAATTAACCTAACCACAGCCAAAGCAGAAGAACTAAACATAATTCATTTAATCACGACCAGCATAACAAAAATTCATTTATATCATTTAACATTCACTTGGAACTTTCCCATGACGATTTCTCATCTCCATTATTGGTTGGCGGCATTATATGCGCCTCATATCGGCCCACGTTCTTTTTTAAAGGGTCTTTCGAAATTTATCGATATTGAAAATTTATTCCAAGCGAATGAAGAAGCTTGGCGTGCAGCTGGATTTAATCAAAAGCAAATAGAGGCATTGCAATATCCTAACTGGCAAGTAGTTGAAAAAGATTTGCAATGGATGCAAAAAGAAAATCATCATCTCATTGCATTAACAGATGAGCGCTATCCTGCTATTTTAAAAGAAATGGTTGATCCGCCTTTAGTGCTATATGTGAAAGGTAATGTCGATGCGTTATCTCAAATACAAATTGCGATGGTGGGTTCGCGTCATCCATCACGGCAAGGCATTAAACAGGCGGAAGAATTTGCTTATGCAATAGCAGAGGCAGGTATCGCAGTGACCAGTGGTTTGGCAATGGGTATTGATGGGGCGAGCCATCGAGGTGCTTTGGCAGCAAAGGGTGTGACGATTGCTGTGTTTGGCACGGGGTTGCAACATGTTTATCCTGCTTGTCATCGTGAATTAGCGTTCAATATTCTAGATCATCACGGTGCGTTAGTTTCTGAATTTCCTCCGACAACTTGCGCAATCCCCGCCAATTTTCCTCGTCGAAATCGTGTGATCAGTGGATTAAGTATTGGGGTATTGGTCGTGGAAGCTGCTCTTAAAAGTGGCTCATTAATTACCGCGCGATATGCTCTCGAGCAAGGCCGCGACGTGTTTGCTATACCGGGTTCTATTCATCATCCGTTAGCAAAAGGTTGTCATTACCTCATTCGGCAGGGGGCAACCTTAGTGGAAACCGTCTTAGATATTCTTGAAGAAACAAGGGGATGGCATCAAGCTAGCTTAAAACCGCTGGCTTTATCGAAGGCAATCTCTGTGTCGCTGACAATAAAAGAACAGCAAGTTTTTCAACAAATTGGATATGAAACGACCCTCATGGATGTGATAATATGCCAGAGTGGATTGACTGCAAGTGAAGTTTCCTCCATCCTCATAACATTAGAACTGCATGGTTATATTCAGTCTGTACCGGGAGGTTATGCTCGGGCAGGAACGGTTTAGTGGAATAAATGAATCATAGGTTACATAGACTATGTTTGAAGTGTTGATGTATTTGTTTGAAAATTATATGGATGGCACCGTAGCCTTTGAAATTGATCAGGATACGATCGTCAATGAGCTTGAACAGGCTGGATTCAATCGTCATGAAATTGGTCGAGCACTGGATTGGTTGGATGGATTGAATCATGTCCAGGCGACCGTTCAATCAGGCCCTCAATTAACGTCTCATGCGATACGGCATTATGCGCAAGAAGAAGCAGAGCGTTTGGGTTTAGAGGGAAGAGGATTTTTATTGTATCTTGAGCAATTGTCTATTTTGGATCCGATGACGCGTGAAATTGTGATCGATCGATTAATGGCATTAGATTCTCGCGAAGTAGATTTAGGCGGTATCAAGTGGGTCGTATTGATTGCATTATTTAATCAACCCGATAAAAAATCTGCTTTATCATTATTGCAAGATATGATCTTATCGGATGCTTTTGATGTTTTACATTGATATTTTGCATTGATGTTTTGCATTAGTTGCATGCCGCGAATAAATTAACTTATTGTTTTCTCATGTATTAAAGGAAACTTTTTTTCATGACTCAAAATCTAGTCATTGTTGAATCACCCGCGAAAGCGAAAACAATCAAAAAATATTTAGGAGCCGATTTCAATATTATCGCTTCTTATGGTCATGTGCGCGATTTATTACCGAAAGAGGGTGCAGTGGATCCTGGCCATGATTTCGCGATGCGATATGAATTGATCGAGAAAAATGAAAAACATGTCGCCGCTATTATAAGTGCAATGAAAAAAGCAGATGCACTTTATCTTGCAACAGACCCTGATCGAGAAGGCGAAGCTATTTCTTGGCATATTTATAGCATTTTAAAAACTAAAAAAGCGTTAGGTAAAAAACCGGTTCATCGTATTGTGTTTCATGAAATCACCAAAACAGCCATTCAAGCCGCTGTGCAACATCCCCGTGAAATTTCGATGGATTTAGTGAACGCACAACAAGCGCGTCGTGCATTAGATTATTTGGTCGGATTCAATTTATCACCTTTATTATGGAAAAAAATTCGCTACGGACTTTCAGCGGGTCGTGTACAAAGTCCGGCACTGCGCATGATTGTTGAGCGTGAAGAAGAAATCGAGAGATTTGTCACACAAGAATATTGGGATCTTGAAGCAGCGTTGGAAGCAGAAAAGAAGGCATTTACTGCTAAATTAATTATTTTTGAAGGCGAAAAGCTCGAACAATTTTCGATTACAGCTGGCGATCACGCAGAAAAAGTAAAAGCTCGGTTAATCAAAGAAGCGAAAGGTGAATTACGTGTTGCTAAAGTAGAGAAGAAGCAACGCAAACGCAATCCGGCCGCGCCTTTTATTACGTCAACATTGCAGCAAGAAGCGGCACGTAAACTAGGATTTGCTGTACAACGTACCATGCGTATTGCACAACAACTTTATGAAGGTGTTGAATTAGATTCGGGATTCGCGGGCCTCATCACTTATATGCGTACAGATTCTGTGAATTTAGCGCAAGATGCGATTAATGAGATTCGTGCACTGATCGAAGAGCGTTATGGTAAAGACAATGTACCCGATGAAGTTCGTCTTTATAAAACAAAATCGAAAAATGCTCAAGAAGCACATGAGGCGATACGTCCAACGTCTGTTATGCGCTCACCTGAATCAGTCAAATCTTATTTATCGCCAGAACAATTTAAATTATATGATTTAATTTGGAAACGCACCGTTGCTTCGCAAATGATTTCAGCCACGATAGATACGCTGGTGCTGGATATGGCCGCAGGCAGTGAGCAACATCAGTTTCGTGCGACAGGATCGGTCGTCATTGATCCAGGTTATATGCGTGTTTATCAAGAAGGTTCCGATGATAAGCCAGAAGAATTAGGTGAGGAACATTTACTACCGCATTTGAAAGAAGGTGATCGTGTAAAATTAAATGATATTACGTGTCATCAACATTTTACAGAGCCGCCCCCGCGCTTTTCAGAAGCAACCTTGATTAAAGTGTTAGAAGAGCATGGTATTGGGCGTCCTTCTACTTATGCAGCGATTGTCTCGACTTTACAAACACGTGAGTATGTTGTTTTGGATAATAAACGATTTCGCCCAACGGATATTGGTCGCATCGTCAATAAGTTTTTAACACAATATTTTACTCAGTATGTTGATTATGGATTTACGGCGCAGTTAGAAGATGAATTAGATGAAGTGTCGCGAGGTGAAAAAGAATGGGTGCCTTTGTTATCCCAATTTTGGGATCCTTTTAAACATCAAGTCGATAATATTAATGAAACAGTGAAACGCAAAGATGTGACGCAAGAATTATTAGATGAAAAATGTCCTTTGTGTGATAAGCCACTGTCTATTCGTCTTGGAAAGCGGGATCGATTTATCGGGTGTACCGGCTATCCGGATTGTTCTTATACGCGTGCAATGGAAGAGCAACCTGAAGAAGTATCACAAGATGCTGATTTATTGAATGGTCGCACGTGTCCTGATTGTGGCGGTGAATTGAAAATTAAGCACGGGCGTTACGGCAAATTTATTGGTTGCGGTAATTATCCCAAGTGCAAACATATTGAGTCGCTCAATAAACCTAAAGATACTGGCGTCGAATGTCCCGAATGCAAGCAAGGCAAAATGGTGCAGCGAAAGTCACGTCGCGGCAAAATTTTCTTTTCTTGTGAACGTTATCCTGATTGTAAATATGCGATTTGGAATGAACCGATCGCAGAGGCTTGCCCTAAATGTGCTTGGCCTGTCCTTACGATCAAAAAAACGAAAAAACGGGGTACGGAATGGGTTTGTCCTCGTCAAACCTGTGGTTATTCAAAACAAGTGGAAGAATGAGGTTAGCACGCTCGTAATAGAATGCGATGGACTCATAAAATAAATAAGGAAACCGATGCTGGATGCCACAAAGGAAAATTTTAAAAATAATGTGATTATTTTTAAATAAGGACGGATTGAGCGTTTTAAAACATCGCGAAGTCGGTGTTTGCATTTGGCATTGCGGTCACTAAACCAAGTGTTTCCATAAGAAATCAGAATTTCTTCTTTTTTTTTGATCAGACGGTTGGCGCGGAAAATCAATAAATGATTTTCTAAATCGAATTCATAATAAGCATTCGGTGTATCGGCATGGTTATAAATCGCACCATATCCGAGTGGTAAGGCAACGCCTTCTTCTGCTTGAAAATAATAATCTTGATAGTCTGAGTGATGCGTTTTGCAAAATAAAGCGTAAGTTTCTTCGATAATCGCATCTTTGGGGATGGGTTCGAGAGCAAACACCCCATAGCCATGCAAGGGTGATTTTTTTACTAAAAGACGGCGACGAGAAAGAGTGGTCTTCATAAGTAGTGATGTAAAAACCGTTAAAAAAAAGGCGGTACTCGAGGTACCGCCTATACATGCTCAACTCAGGTCTGGCAATCCATGCCAAAAATACCGTCCCTGAACACACAA
>CAYTKY010000020.1:0-27931 GCA_964438435.1 uncultured Coxiellaceae bacterium
TGGATTGCTTCGTCGCAAAAAACGCTCCTCGCAACGACGAGTGAGTAGTTACCTAAAAAGTATGACAACACGCTTACTTTTTATCTTTGACAGGAAAATCCACTGAATGATGAAACTCACCTTTCTTGGCGCAACAAAAACAGTCACCGGATCCAAGTATCTTCTGACCGTCAACTCTAAAAAAATTTTAATCGATTGTGGTTTATTTCAAGGTTATAAAGAATTGCGATTACGTAATTGGCAGAAATTTCCGATCGATCCTCATGCTATTGATGCGGTCATTTTAACACACGCTCACATTGATCATTCAGGTTATCTGCCTTTATTAGTCAAACATGGCTTTCGCGGAAAAATTTATTGCACACAAGGAACAAAAGATTTGTGTGCTATCTTGCTTCCTGATAGCGGCCATATTCAAGAAGAGGATGCGTATCGTGCTAACAAGCATGGTTATTCAAAACACAAACCAGCTTTGCCACTCTATACAATGGAAGATGGCATTCGATCGCTAGATCAATTTTATCCCATTCCTTTTAATGAGCCTCATCACCTCTTCAAAACATTATCATTCACATTTTTTCCTGCGGGACATATTATCGGCTCATCCCTCGTTCAACTAGAATCCCAAAATAAATCTATTCTCTTTACAGGTGATTTAGGGAGACCACATCATCCTGTTATGAAACCACCCGCCGTGGTGACATCCGCTGATTATCTTATTGTTGAATCCACTTATGGAGATCGATTACACGATCGTTCCAATCCGTTAGATGAGCTCGCCAAAGTCATAAAAGAAACGGTTGCCAATGGTGGCTCCCTTATTATTCCTGCCTTCGCCGTGGGAAGAACACAAGACTTACTATCGCTTCTTTTTGCATTAAAAAAATCAAACCGTATCCCTGATATTCCTATTTTTTTAGATAGCCCGATGGCACAAAATGTCAGCGATCTTTTGGCTCATTATTCAAATGAACATCGTCTTAGTCGAGAACAAAGCAATGAAATATGCAAGATTGCAAAATATGTTAAAACGCCCGATGAATCTAAGGCCATTGATCAATATGCCGTCCCCGTCATCATTATTTCAGCCAGTGGCATGGCAGAAGGCGGAAGAATCTTACATCACCTGAAAGCATTTTTACCTAAACACAGCAATACAATTTTATTAACGGGCTATCAAGATCCCGGCACACGTGGCGATCGCTTATTTCGTGGCGAAGCTGAAATTAAAATTCATGGCGAAATGATTCCCGTACGAGCGAAGATTGTGTCATTGAATAACATGTCCGCACACGCGGATTATCAAGAAATGATCGATTGGCTGAAAAATTTCAAACACCCCCCTCAAAAAGTATTTATTACGCATGGCGATCAAGCCAGCACGATTTCTTTAAAAAACACGATTGAAAAAAATTTCCATTGGAAATGCATTATTCCAGATTACCTTCAAGTAGAAGATTTATAACTGTTTTATTATTATTTACGCTAACTGACTTCCCTGAAAACGACTGACTTAACCACAAAATTTCCGAAAAAGTGATTTCCTTACCCTTATTGCTCAATTCATCCCCTCTCAGTAAAATATCACAACCTTTGACTTGAGCCATATCAACTTATGAACATCCTCTGCATCATCCCCAGCCGTATCGGCTCGACGCGATTGCCGCGCAAAGCATTGCTGCCTATTCAGGGCAAACCCATGGTGCAATGGACTTATGAAAATGCAAAGCGCTGCGAAGCATTAACAGACGTCATTGTCGCCACCGATAGCGACGAAATTGCTGACGTCATTATCGCTACCGGCGGCAAAGTAGAAATGACATCACCTGATTTTCTAACAGGATCTGAGCGGGTTGCAGCCGTTGCTGAACGCTATCCTGAGGCTGATGTTATTATTAACCTGCAAGGAGACGAACCCTTTATTCAACCCCGCATGTTACAAACATTAATCTCACCTTACTTAGACGGCGAATCGCCCGACATGACAACACTCGCTCACCCCCTTTCATTGGAAAAATACCATTCACCTGGGAGCGTTAAAGTAATTGCTGATTTAAATCAGAATGCCCTTTATTTCTCTCGCTCGCCTATTCCGTATTATCGCAACGACCAACAAGCACCTGTGTATCATCACATGGGAGCTTACGCTTTTCGCCGAGATTTTCTTATGCTTTATAAAACACTACCGCCAACACCATTAGAAAAAGCAGAATCACTAGAACAATTACGCGTACTGGAACATGGATACAAAATTCGTATTTGCGTCACACCTGACAAAACATTGGAAATCAACACACCGGAAGAATACGAAGAAGCACAACAATTTATTTATTCCTATCGTTAAGAATGCGTTAAGCATTTCTCATTTATGATCAGATTATTTTTGAGAGTAGTTTTAAAATTTTGAAGCTTACGCAAACACCTGCATAGCTCAATTAATAGTGATGTCATTGTATTTTAGAAAAAGGATAAAAAGTAATGCCCTTATCGGAAAGTCAAAAAGATTTTATAGAATCAGCCGTCAATCATCTCTTAGACTTTGAAACAACCTCTGAAAAAGAACTACAAGAAGCAATGACTTCGCCTGTCGAGCCTGATCATGAATTTTTTTGGTTACGAGCGTGCTTACTAAAACCGACCGAATCATTACGAGGATTAGAGACACAAGGTAAAACTGCGACTGTCGGCGAAGTGCAAATGTATATCATCGAATTAATCATGCACTGCATTGAAGAATCTCATCCGAATATTTCCATCAAAAAAGAAGATTTGACGAAACAACTATCGCCCAACCAGTCAAAGTTACTCTTTAAAAGCAAAATCATTGTTAAAAATACCGATCCTTGGCACTTACCCACCCCCGAAGGAAAAATATACACACAACGAATACGTCTCATTGAAAAACGCAACCACGCACAAGAAACGACTTTTGTTGTCATGCTGGATGTTTCTGTTACTCTCGCCGCACCTAAAATAATTAATCATTCTCTTGAAATCGACACCCTTCCTCGTTCTTACTCCAATAACCAAGCAGAAAATGCATTCATTCAAGCCTCTAAAGTAAAAGCGAAAACAAAAGCCATCGAATTTGCCATCCAATCGGTCATTGATCACCTAGCAAAAAAACATTTTAAAAACAAACTCTCGATTAAGATCAATGATTTTTCTGCGTTAAAATTATTCCTCGACAATCAATTTTTTAAGTTGCTCGATGAAAATAAAATTTTTTTCCTCGATGTCATCGAATTAAATTCCACGCAACTTAAAATCCTTGTTCACCCCTCCATGATCGCTTTAATACAAAAAAATCCCGATACCTTTAACCTCATTACCCAACTAAGCCTCGCTCAAAGCCAAGTGGCATCACACCCCTCCTTTTCTTCGATGGATCAAAAAGAAATATTAAAAATCGCCTCAACATTAAGTCCTCGTCGCGCGAAATTGCTTATTCATCCTCACATCACTCGCCTGATACAAACAGGAAAATTATCGATAAAAAACATTCTCGAGATACCCTTCCATTCAAGCACTCTATTAACAAGCGCTTTATATGTCGATTTTTTTATTAAAAAAGACATTCCTTGGAAGGATATTAAAAAAATTGACCCATCACACATTCATTTTTATATGGAAAAAAATATTTCTTATCTTCTTACCCATGAGATAATTGATTTTTCACAAATGACATCCGCACCTTCTTTTATTTTGCGATTATTTAGCACCCATCCAGCTCTCACTTCATTTTTAGAAAATAAAATTCTTCGGTGGGAAGAAGATATTTTATCTCTTCCTGATTCAAGCCAAACAACGATGCTTGATCTTTTCATCAAAGCCTGCACTCACCGCCTTTATGCGATTCATATGAATCAACCTTATCCACTCAACCCATCGAAACAACGGGATAATTTCACTCTTTTATTTGACGGGTTACCCAACATCGCAAACAGTCTTGGTATATCCATAGCCCTTTTCGAAACTTCTTTGTTGAAGAAATTTATTTTGATAGTCAAAGCATTAGCAACCCAACAATTCGAAATGTTGAGTCGTGACAACTCTCAATCTATTGCCTACTATCGATTTTTAAATTACTCGAACCTGAAAGACTTCGCCGCCCAACCGACTGACATGTCTCTCATCGCAGCCACCCTCGCAGAAACTGCGAAGTTTATTCAAAAAATTAATTTTAATTTATCCATACAAAAAAATTTATCTTCAGCTAATTTTTCTTATGGCACAAGTAGCGATGTGATGTTTGCGCCACCCGCTACCAGAAAAAAATTTCAAGAAAACAAATTACTGCATGATGATTTTTTCAAAAAATTTTTAGAATTGTCCGATGTGGTATCTAAAAGAAATGAGACGAATAATCTCTATTTAAACCTTAGCTAACGTTGGCAACCCTGCGCGATTACCGCAAGCGTAATCAACCAACCTATTTTTTATCCCGCGAAATTCGTTGGTGAGAGCTAATCCTTTTCTTCGCATGGCTTGCATCATTTTTTTGTCGGCAGCAAATAATGTTTTGATTGCATCAACACCTGCAAACATAGCCATGTTATCTGCTTTACGCCAACGTTCATAACGGCGCAACGTATCTAAACTTGCAAAATCGCGATGTTGCTGAATCGCAGCAACCAAGACATCAACCAAACTCGCTGCATCTAATAACCCCATATTGACTCCTTGCCCTGCTAAAGGATGAATGGTGTGAGCCGCATCCCCGACCAAAGCAATACGTGGTTTGATATAATTTTTTGCTTGTTGACGACGCAATGAAAATAAATAACGCTGCTCAACTTGCAATTGACTACCTAATGTCAATGAAAAAGCGTTGGCTAATCGCTGGCTAAATTCACCGACATCAAGATCTAACGATTCTTTTGCTTTTACTGTTGGCAGCGACCAAACAATCGAAGAATAATGCGGATCAGACAATGGCAAAAATGCCAGCGGTCCTGTTTCTAAAAAAACTTGGCGCGCTGTTTGTTGATGCGGCAACTCTGTGCGCACAGTCGCAACCACCGCTGCTTGATCATAATCATGTTCATTAACTTCAATGCCAGCGTGCATTCGCAGTGATGATTGCGCGCCATCCGCAGCAATCGCTAATTGAGTCGTGATCCATTCATTATTCACTTCTAATCGCACTTCATTTTCATGTACCTGCATATTGGTTAATCGAGCAGACGACAATAAATGAATAAAGGGATACTGTTTTATTTTTTCATACAACGTCGTTTCAATCACATTATTTTCGATGATGTAGCCTAAAACAGTTTCTGCAATTTCCGCGCTATCGAAATGAATACGCGCTTCATCATCCCACACCTGCATCTGCGTAAACGGACTAACACGTCGCTGTTGCATCGCCTGCCATATTTGCAAAGAATCAAAAATACGCTGCGATGATAAAGCAATAGCGCTCACTCGTGGATAATACGATGCCGATGTCCACGAAGGCGCAGAGGATTTTACTTCTAATACCGCAATCGATAAGGCTGTTTGTTTTGCCAGCGCGCATGCCAATGTCATGCCTACCATACCGCCGCCCACTATCACTATATCGTATGATGATTTCATTCGCCGTTACTCAATTTAAAATGGCAGTATTAAATCGGGCTTAACCGATAACATCCACTGACGAAAAAGTGTTTTGATGTGATCTAAAATACCTTCATTTGTGGCTTCGAAACGCAAAACCAAACACGGTGTCGTATTCGAAGGTCGCACCAATCCCCAACCATCTGAAAAATTCACCCGCAAGCCATCAATGGTGCTCACTTCAGCTTCTTTAAAATTTGCTTTTGCGATCAATTGCGCCATCAGCGATAATTTTTCATCTTCGGCAACCGAGACTTTTAGCTCCGGTGTATTCACACTATTTGGAATCATCGAAAACAATTGATCACTCGTCTGCGTTTGCTCTGCGATGATTTCTAATAACCGCGCAGCTGCATATAAGGCATCATCAAATCCAAACCATCGATCTTTAAAAAAGAAATGACCACTCATCTCACCCGCCAACAATGCCCTTGTTTCAGCCATTTTCGCTTTAATGAGTGAGTGTCCTGTTTTCCACATAAAAGGTTCACCGCCTAATTCGCGAATTAACATCGACAAATGATTCGTGCATTTCACATCAAAAATAATGCGAGCGTTCGGATGCTGTGTTAATACTTGTTTAGCAAATAGCATCAACAAGCGATCAGGATGAATGATTTCACCTTTTTGAGTGACAATCCCTAAGCGATCACCATCCCCATCAAATGCAAGGCCGATATCAGCATGGCATTCACGTACTGCGTGAATTAAATCATGCAAATTTTCCGCCTCTGTCGGGTCAGGATGATGATTGGGGAAACGTCCATCTATTTCACAAAACAAAGGAACAACCTCACAACCCAACGCTCGAAATAATCGCGGTGCAATTTCACTCGTGACGCCATTCCCTGCATCAATCACTATTTTTAATGGGCGAGCTAATTGAATTTGCTGTATCACATCGGTGATATATTTTTCTACTAAATCACACGATTGCTTAAGGCCTTTCCCTTCGCAAAAAGTTTGATGAAGGATCCGTTGATATAAATCTTGAATTTTATCTTCAGATAATGCTTGTCCCTGTAAAACAATTTTTAATCCATTGTAATTCGCTGGATTATGACTACCTGTCAACATCACTCCCGATGTCGCACGAATACATGATGTAGCAGAACGAGCCGTATACACGCCATAATAAAGCAGAGGCGTTGGCACACAGCCTAAATCCATCACATCACAACCTGACGATAAAATGCCTTCGCTTAATTGTTGTGACAGTAGCGGACTCGACAAACGTCCATCGCGCGCAATCAACCATTGATTTTCATTCTGTTCTTGTAATAGTGAACCTAATGCTTTACCAATGAGATAAACATTTTCTTGCGTCAACGTTTCTCCGACAATGCCACGAATGTCGTAAGTACGAAAAATAGAAGGATCAAGCATTTAATTTTTCCCCGAATGCCCAAAACCACCTATTCCACGTGCGGTGTTCGCGAAATCATCAACAACTAAAAAATTCGCGCGCACAATCGGCAGAAAAACCAATTGCGCAATACGATCACCCGGCTCAATGGTATAAGCGGCATGACCACGATTCCAACAGGACACCATGAGAGGACCTTGATAATCCGCATCGATCAATCCCACTAAATTTCCTAATACCAAACCATGTTTGTGTCCTAAACCAGAACGCGGCAATATCACAGCCGTCAAATGTGGATTGCCAATATAAATTGAAATACCTGTTGGAATTAAATGTGTCTGGCCAGGATCAATCGTTAACGATTGATCTAAACAAGCACGCAAATCCAATCCGGCTGCCTCTGCTGTTTCATATCGCGGCAAAGGATATTCTTTACCAATTCGTGCATCTAAAATTTTTAATTGAATCTGCGCTTCATCCAACATCTTTTTTTCTGACGACGCATTCACCGTCGTGACTTGCTGGCTATTTTGTTCAGTCATGTTTTTTCTCTCTCAATTTAAACTCATTGGCAATAAGATTGATTAATTTCCTCGCTAATTGATGCTTGTGAGTCAATGGCAATGTCAGCTGATGATGTGCCGAGATGACCGTCACTTCATTATCATCACATCCGATTCCTTTTCCTTCACCTACTTGATTCGCAATCATCATATCCATTTTTTTTCGCTGATATTTCGCTCTTGCCTGTTCAATCACATTTTCGGTTTCTGCGGCAAATCCAACAACAAAAGGTTTGTTCGGCAATGTCGCGACAGCACTGACAATATCGGGATTGCGCTCAAACGTCAGTTGTAATAGTTCATTTTCTTTATGCATTTTTTGTTTTGCAATCGTTTGACAACGATAATCGCTGACAGCGGCCACCGCCAGAAAAATATCAGTTTCTGTTATTTCTTTCATGACAGCTTCATACATCTCTTGCGCTGTCACCACCTCGATCACCTCCATGCGCGAAGGTTTAGGCAAATGCACAGGCCCGCTAACCAGCGTGACGACCGCGCCTGCTTCACGTGCCGCTTCAGCCAGGGCATACCCCATTTTGCCGGAACTGCCATTCGAGATAAACCTGACAGGATCGATGGCTTCATGGGTTGGACCTGCGGTAATCAAAACACGCCGACCAGCTAACTCACCCGTCGAAAAATATTCATGTATTTTGTGTACAATTTCAGCCGGTTCAAGCATACGCCCTGGCCCCACATCGCCACAAGCTTGGCTGCCTTGAGCTGGCCCCCAAATCATCGTTTTGTTTTTTTGCAGTGACTGCACATGCTGTTGCGTCATTTGCGCTCGCCACATGCCTTGATTCATAGCCGGAGCAATCGCAATAGGCACAGCGGTGGCGAGACATAATGTCGTCAGTAAATCATTTGCCTGAGCCATCGCCAGGCGCGCGATTAAATCCGCGGAAGCGGGCGCGATCAATATCATATCAGCCCAACGCGCTAACTCAATGTGACCCATCGCAGCTTCTGCGCGTAAGTCAAATAAATCATCATGGACGGGATATCCGGACACAGCTTGCATCGTCAGTGGGGTAATAAACCGTTTCGCATTCTCAGTCATGGCTACCCGCACAATGGCACCCGCATCACGCAATCGTCGCACCAAATCAGCACTTTTATAGGCAGCAATACTGCCTGTGATTCCCAACAAAATACGTTTATTCGCAAGATAAGATGTCATTGTAATGTCAAAACTCACCGTCAATACGAGCGAACTAAAGATAACATATTTGCACTTGCAAACCCATTGCTCTTATCCATACTTTCTGGTATAAGTTGCAACCTCAAGTAAAAAAGCTTATCCCTTGAATAACAAAGCAAAGATTAGAGAATATTATGGCTAAAAAATGTCCAATTACAGGCAAACGCCCTTTAGTGGGAAATACGGTTTCTCACGCCAACAACAAAACCAAACGACGCTATTTACCTAATTTGCAAAACAAGCGATTTTGGCTAGAAAGCGAAAAACGTTTTGTACGCCTTCGTATTAGCACTCGCGGCATGCGAATCATTGACAAACATGGCATTGAAAAAGTACTCAGTGACCTGAAACTACAAGAGCAAATAGCTGGCTAAGAGAGAGAATTCATCATGCGCGATAAAATCAAAATGCTTTCTACAGGCAAAACAAAAGCAGGTACTCCAACGGGTACATTTCGCACCACAACCAAAAACAAGAAGAAAACGACTGCCAAATTGAAAATGAAGCACTACGATCCACGTGCCTTCAATGAAAAAACAGGCAAAAATGGCATGCACGTTTTCTTTGAAGAAACAAAAATTTAAATTCTCCGAACCGCTAACGACAATCAACATCCGACGACAACCAGTCACATTTTTTTAAAAATGCGATTGATTGTCGTCGGATTTTTTAATCCATTCTTTTGATTCAACAAGAGCGCCTAAAAACAGACGATGCTTATCATCTGCTCCCTTGAGGCACATAGGTTTTCAACCGATTAGAAAAATGCAGCAATGTTTCGATGCCCGTCTCTTCTGCCTGACGGCACCATTCTTGCAGTGCTTCAAGCAATTCTTTTTGACTAGCCGTGCTACGATTCCATATTTCTTGTAATTTAATGCGAAATTGATAAACCACGCGTAATGATTGAAAATTTTCAAGCACGGTTGCAAGACGTAATTTTTGCGATGTTTTCATAATAGAAGCATCACGAACCAAAATGGTCCCTGCATGGCGCAAAAGAAACCGGCTATTTTTATTTGCCAACTTCTTTTCTTGACGCAATGCCGGCAGCATGACTTCGCGCGTATAACGAGCCAATACTTGAAACCGGTACGTAATAATCGCCTTTAATGTCTCGATGTCAATATCACTCTTTGTCGGCAGCATTTTGGGTTTAGGAACAACGCGCTTGGGATTGGCAAGACGCAGCGCTTGCAAAAAACAAATGACATACCAACCCATATCAATTTCCCACCATTTTGCAGCAAATTTTGCAGAAGTCGCATACGCATGATGGTTGTTGTGCAATTCTTCTCCGCCAATAAAAACACCTAACGGAATAATATTGCGTGAAGCATCTTTGCATTCAAAATTGCGATAACCAAAGTAATGCCCGATACCGTTAACAACACCTGCTGCAAAAAGCGGAATCCACATCATTTGCAAAGCCCAAATGGTAATGCCCATCGTCCCAAAGCAAATCAAATCAATGATGATCATTAAAACAATACCCCACGCGCTTCGCGAGGAATAAAGATGACGCTCTATCCAATCATCTGGGGTACCCTCACCATATCTTGATAGGGTTTCTAAATTTTTCGCTTCTTGACGATATAACTCAGCCCCTTCAAAAAATACTTTTTTTATCCCTCGCGTTTGCGGACTGTGCGGATCTTCCGGCGTTTCTACGCGAGCATGATGTTTGCGATGAATAGCGGCCCATTCTTTAGTGACAATGCCTGTTGTCAGCCATAACCAAAACCGACAAAAATGACTGATGATCGGATGTAAATCCAATGCACGATGCGCCTGACATCGATGCAGGTACAATGTAACTGAGAGCACCGTTAATTGCGTAAATGATAAAACAACAACAAGGTAACCCCACCAAGGCAAGTCAAAGAGACCAAACATACGACATCAACTCCTGCTATTTTTGCCTATAATAGCATATTTTCGGAGACGATGAAGTTAAACCAGTGAAACAGCGTATTTCTCGATATCAATCACTTTTTCATGAAATTCATCTAAACTCGGCCGATGACCGACACTTACAATACTACAGTGCGGTAATTTTTCTTTTAATAATCGATACATCCGTTTTTCATTGCCCAAATCCAACATCGAGGTACTTTCATCTAAAAACACCCAATCCGGTCGATGCAATAAAATACGCGCAAAAGAAATACGCTGCTGTTCGCCAGGAGAAAATTGCTCAGACCAAGCTGCCTTTTCATGCAATCTCGGTATGAGATGATCCAAGTTACAATCACGCAATATCTGCTCGACTTGCCTTTCTAACTCGGGTTGCTTTTTATCTGGAAATAAAATAGCTTCACTTAATGTTCCGATCGGCATATAAGGTTTTTGTGGCAAATACATCACCTGTTTTTTTTGCGGAAAAGTAATCTCACCCATGGCATAAGGCCAAATACCCGCTATTGCTCTGACAAACGTACTTTTACCGAGACCGGATCGGCCTTTTATTAAATAGTTTTTCCCATGAACAAATTCTTCATTGATGTCTTTTAGCAACATTGTTTCTGCCGGGGTTGAGACCGACAATTGTTTTGTTGTGATTTTATTTTCAACCTGCTGATGAAAAACAAGATGATTTTGTTTGGATACACGTTCATCAATCGCCTGCAAATGATTTAAAAATGTTGTCAAACGTTGCGTAATCGCGCGCCATTCTGCGATGCTTGTAAATGAGTTAACAAAATAAGATAAGGCTTCTTGAATTTGCCCAAATGCACGCAAACTTTGCATTAAGCCGCCTAGTAAAAATATTTTTTCAAAATAATTAGGCAACGCCACTATCAATGGAAGCGCTACAGCAACTTGATTGTATCCCGCTGTAAACCATAACAACGATTTTTGTCGCAAAATAATCAAATACCAATTATCTAAAACACTGCGAAATGATTCATGCAAAATACCTTTCTGATGATCTTCTCCGCGATACAAGGCAACATGCTCCGCATGCGAACGCAAATCAATTGCTGAAAAACGAAAAGAAGCTTCGCGTTTTTGCTGTTCGAAATTCAAGCCCACCAAAGGACGGCCAATTTTGTATGTTAAATAAGAACCAACAGAAGCATATATAATAGCAACCCATACGAGGTACCCAGGAATATGAAATTCGATACTGCCTAAATCAATATGCACACGTCCCGATAATGTCCATAAAACATAAATAAATCCGACAAAAGACGTGACCGATCCAATCAATCCAATAAACAAACTAATTGAATTCGTCACCAGGCCCAATACATCTTCTTGAATACGTTGATCTGGATTATCGGTTTCACCTTCGAATGTTTCCATATAATAATAATCACGCTTTTCTAACCAGCGACCAATGAATTGATCTGTTAACCAACGTCGCCAACGCAAGCCAATTAATTGGGAAATGTAATAACGGTAAACAGCAAGCACAATGTAAACAAATGCCATACCAAAAAAGATAAACAACAAATAAATAGCGGCTTTTTTATCGTATTCTTGCAAAGCAGTGTAAAAATAATTAGACCAATAACTAAATGCCACACGGATTGCAATCCCCAACCAGATTAAAATAAGAACAATGCCTAAAGCTAAATAAGCACGAAATCGCTGATCTGATTGCCAAAATAATTTTATCAATTGCCAAGCGGTGTAATATTGCAATCCGAGATAATTGTCTTGCCGCGACTGAGCAGTACGATCCATCGAATGAAACTCCATTTCTCATCAGGATAAATTCTAAATTGTATGCGTTAATCCTAACTTAAGATAGTTAATATAGCTTTCAGTTAAGATTGTTCATTCACACAATTTCAAGGATAATCTTGAAGAAACTCATTATGGAAATTATTTAGTTATGAAATGGAAACATCCGTCAGGTTATCTTTTATTCAGCTTGCTGATATTGCTAGCAGGTTGCTCTTATAATCCGCTCATCAGCGATAATCGCACCACAGGAAGCCCAGCAGGGGCGCTAGTAGGGGCAGCCGCAGGAGCCGGCTCCATTGCAGCGCTAGGGGGATCTAAACCATTAATGCTTTTAACGGGCTTGGGTGGCGGCATGCTAGGTTACTACCTGACAACGTTGCGTCATGATGCGGGCGAAATCATCCAGGCTGGCGGCGAAGTGTATCGTGTCGGCGATTTCATTGGTATTGATGTGCCTAGCGATAAACTTTTTGAATCGAATACGAATGAACTATTGCCGCAAGCCGGACCCATTCTAGGAAGCATCGCCGCCGTACTGCAACGCTACCCCGATAACAATATTATTATTTCTGGCAATACCAGTGGCTTTTACCGACCCCGCTGGGAACAACGCCTATCAGAAAAACGGGCGCAACGTATAGCCGCTTATCTCTGGAATAGTGGCGCACTGAATTCTTTTCGAGAAAAGAAATTTGGCACGCGACAATTTCGATACGTGGGGTATGGCGATTATTTTCCTATCGCTAATACGTATACGAATAACGGCATTCGTGCAAACAGTCGCATTCAAATCGTTTCTTATCCAACAACCTGTCATTTACAAAGCAGCCAGCAGGACATAGCAGCGAACAATGTCGGCGCAATCGACAACGATCGCTCTATTAGGAACGCAGCGCGTTGCTGCCCGACGGATGAGGCTTGTTAATAAGCCGAATTAAGGCATCCCACACTCGCGCAGGTGCTACGGTTGCATAACAAGCCGGTTGCACGTCAGATGATCCTTGATAAGTGCACGTTCGATTCAAACACGGCGCACAAGCAAAATCAGCTGCCAAATGTGTAGAAGCCGGACCTAATGCACCCGTCAATTGAGGGTTCGTGGAACCATAAAGTGAAACCGTTGGAATGCCTAAGGCTGCGGATAAATGACCAAATCCCGTATCAACTGCAATCGCCGCTTTGGCTTGCATCAGCACATTCGCCATCTCGTTAATCTTAAGATAGGGAATAACATCTACTGCTGTGCACGCATGAGCAATGCGCACCGCACGCTCCATTTCATCTTGATTTCCACCGCTGATTTTAATGCGATACCCCGCCTTAGCAGCCATTTTTGCTAATTGTACCCAATAATTTTCCGGCCATTGTTTCGAACCCCATGTTGTTCCGTGCAAAAAAACCAAACTGTTTTCTTGTTTTTTTTGTTGTAAAAACGACTGCTGAACCAATCCAAAATCAGGTGGGGTCTCCGGTAACTCATAATGAAAAGCTTGGCTAAACAATTGGCGCATACGCACAACCGCATGCTGATAGAAATTGACCGTACAATGCCGTTGATATGCCCATGAAGCAAACCCCTCACGTGCGGAATGAAAATCCAATCCAACACGCGTCGTATTAGTCAACAAAGTCAGAAACGCGCTTTTCACTAGGCTTTGTGCATCTAAAACAAAATCATATCTTTCATCACGCAATCGCTTACGCAAAGCGACGATGTCTTGACGCGTTTCGCGTGCGAAAATTGCTTTACGCCAACGCCGCAATGCAACAGGAATCACTTGACGCACAGCAGCATGCCAAGTAGGAATAACCGCGAAAGGTTCTTCAATCACCCAATCAAATTGAATGCCGGGAATCGCTTTACTGGCATCCGTTAATGCCGGCAATGTGTGAAGCACATCCCCCATGGAAGACGTTTTAACTAATAATACACGCATGTTTACACTGTCCACTCCTGCATCGCAGACATCACACGGTCAGGATGAATATCACGCATACAACGATGATGGTCTAGTGGACATATTCGCTTAAAACACGGTTGGCAGGGTAACTCTAATTTCAAAATACGCGCATCAGCAGAGAGCGGCGGAGTAAAAGCAGGACTTGTTGAACCATAAATGGCAATCACTGGTTTTTTTAATGCAGCAGCAACATGCATCAAACCGGAGTCATTCGTCACCACACCGGAAACTAAGGATAACAAATCAATCGTCTCGGCTAAATCAGGACGACCTGCCAAATTTTCGCATTGATGCTGAGTGAGCACCATAATGCGACCCGTCACCACTCTATCTTTTTGCGAACCTAATAACCAAACATCCCAACCTTCAGCCATTTTTTGATTCGCGATTTGCGCATAATATTCTTCTGGCCATCTTTTTGCTGGACCAAATTCAGCGCCTGCGCAAATCGCCAAAATGGGTCTGTTTCGCCAAATTGGTTTAAATTTTGCAAGCACAAAGTCTTGAGCAGAAGCAGAAATCGTAAACGAGGGGTGATAGTTCATTTTGTCGGGTAACACTGCCTTTTTCGGCAATCCCAATGCCATGAATTGATCAATCATCAAGGGATACTGTTCTTTACTCAATCGACGAACATCATTTAACACTCCCACGCGATATTCACCCATCCATCCTGTCCGTTTAGGAATACCCGCAAACCAAGGAATCAATGCTGACTTAAATGAGTTAGGTAGAACGATCGCTTGATCATAATGACTCTTTCGCAATGATTTTGCTAAACGATAACGATCGCGCAAGCGCAATTCGCCGTGTTGAAAGGGTAATTCAATGGCATGCGATACTTCGGGCATGCGCGCCAATAACGAAAATGTCCATGCAGGCGCCAAAACATCTAGTTGAAGTGAGGGCTCATTTTCTTTTAAAAGTTTAAATAAAGTTTGCGCCATCACCATGTCCCCTACCCAAGAGGGGCCAACAATTAAAATACGACGCGATGGAGAATGTGCCACTATTTTTCACCGCCTTCCTGAAGGATCTGCCCTGCTACTGTTTTCGCATCCTCCGGATTAAAATCTTTTAACAAATAATGGGCGCCACAATAAGGACACGTGACACTCCCCCTTTTTTCGATAGGTAAATACACGCGCGGATGCGCATCCCATACGGCTTGATATTTCTGTGGGCAAGAAAGCGGCAAATCACGCTCGGTGATCACATAGCGACGCTCAGTGCAAGCTGGTTCAAGCATGTCTTTTCTCCGATACCTTCTTCAGGATAACTGCGACGATATGATAGCTAATTTCCCGCCAAAAGTCGCCCAATCCCCTCTTCCAACGATACAGAAGATTTAAATCCTAATTGTTTTTCTGCTAAATGAACAGAAGCGCTGGAATGTCGAATATCGCCAATACGTTCTAACTCGAAATTAATTTTAGCTGATCGTTGGCCTCTATTTTCGATGCATTCAATTAATTGCAATAATGTTTTTGGCTGACCTGTCGCAATATTAACAACACCATGATAATCACTTTCCAATGCCATTTTATTGGCATTGGCAATATCCATCACATCAATAAAATCACGTGACTGTTGCCCATCACCAAAAATAACCAGTTCATCCTTTTTCTGATAAGCTTCTAAAAAACGGCTGATCACACCAGAATAAGGGGAACTTGCATCTTGTCGAGCACCATACACATTGAAGTAACGCAACCCCAAGCTTTTAATGCCATATAAGCGATGATAAAGATGCGCATATTCTTCGATATGCCTTTTTTGCAAAGCATACGGCGACAATGGACTATGAGACAAAGGCACATCATCACGACAAGGCAATGACTCTTCCCCATAAACAGCAGCACTGGATGCATACACAACACGAATCGATGGCTTTACTTTTTGCACCGCTTGAATGAGATGCAAAAACCCTTGTGTATTCACTTGAAAAGAATAAATTGGATTAGCAATAGAATATGGGGTGGAAACAATCGCAGCAAGGTGTAACACCGCATGACAATTGATTAATAAATCTTCCAGTAAAGGATATTCTAATACATCACCCTCAACAAATTCTAACTCAGGATGATTTAAGTTGAGATTAGCTATTTTGCCAGAAAACAAATTGTCCAACACAATGACTTGCCAGCCCGCCTCTAATAATAAATCGACGGTATGCGAACCAATAAAACCAGCACCGCCTGTGACCAATACGCGGCGAGGCTCAAGGAAAGATCGTAATGATTGCAGCATTTCTTCATTTTGTGATTCGATTGTCATTCTTGTGTCAATACTAATGAAGATAACGGTACCCAGGTGCGATACAAGCTAATACCAATGTAGAGAAGACAATAACCCAATGAAATAGCCACCAAGAAATGACTGGATTGCGGATACAGCCAAAGCAACCCTGACGTAGCTGCCCCCCACAACATGGTGACGCAAATCATCATGATGCGTAAATATTTATTGTCCGTGAGATAGTCTAATCGAGAAGGATAAATGTATTTAATCGGCACGAAACTCAAAAGCGCTAACGAAAACAAAATAATCATGTTTGTTATCGGAGCCATTTGCCAAAAAAACAAATAAAAGACCGCAATATTCCAATAGCTCGGAAATCCTTTGAAAAAATGATCCGTTGTTTTTGCATCTATTTGCGTAAATTGATAAGCCGACGAAAAAGTAATGACCATCACACAAAGAATACGCCAATAATCAGGTAACAAATCCGTTACCAATAGAAAAAAACAAGGCAATAGCGTATAAGTAAAAAAATCCACAATGTTATCAAGTAATGCGCCATCAATCTCTGGAATAACTTCTTTAATTTTCACCATGCGCGCAAACATGCCATCAATTGCATCGATAAAAATGGTCGCACCCATCAACCAGAGCGCCAACAACCAGTTGCGCTGATAAATTGCCAATAACGATAGCAACCCAACAAACGCACCGCTTGCCGTGAATGCATGAATCATCCAACCTAATAACCGTCGAGAAAGGTTGGCTTGTTGAGAAGTGTTTTTATTAACCAATCATCTTACTCCTTCTTGTGGTTGGCGAAAGCAGCATACAGTATGACCATCCCTAAAACACCTGATAAAATCGAACCTAGCATGACGCCAAGGCGAACTTCCGTTAAATAAGCATTATCAGACGTGAAGGAAAGAGTACCAAGAAATAGACTCATAGTAAAACCTATCCCACAAAGAATAGACACGCCATAAAGCGATACCCAGGAGGTTTTTTCAGGTAATTTTGCAAATCCTGAGCGAATCAATAGCCATGAAAAACCGAAAACACCGAGCTGCTTGCCAATAAATAACCCGAATATAATACCCAACACAACCGTGTCTGATAAGGTTTGCCAAGAAAACTCTTTCACAGAAAATCCCGCATTGGCCAGGGCAAACAAAGGCATCACCAAATAAGCCACCCAAGGGTGCAGTGCATTCTCCAAAGAATGCAGCAGTGATTGATTTTTTGGTTTTGCTGGAATAGTCAGTGCTAATAAAACACCCGCAATCGTTGGATGAATACCTGCCTGCAATAAACAAAACCACAAAGCAACGCCCGCAATCAAATAAGGCAACCAGGCTAATACAGAGAAAACATTAAATGTGCAGAGTAAAAAAAATAAAAGCGTTGCATATAACAACCAACTCAGCGATAACCCATGCGAATAAACAAAAATAATGATCACAATGGCGCCAATATCATCAAAAATAGCCAATGCCAGCAAAAAAAGTTTGAGCGCCGTTGGCACATGACGATGAAAAAAAGATAACGCACCCATTGCAAAAGCAATATCGGTAGCAACGGGCGTCGCCCATGCCCGGAATGTCACCGGATCATGGTAATTAAACGCCACATAAATTAACGCAGGAATCACCATGCCACCCAATGCCGCAACAGCCGGTAAGAGAATTTGTGAAAAACGCGATAATTCCCCCTCTAAAAACCCTCGTTTTAATTCGAGGCCCACGACTAAAAAGAAGAGCGACATCAATCCTTCATTGATCCAAAAAAGAAAATGATCAATCCACTTTTGGTGAAGATAAGCGAGCGGTGAATTTGCCCAAAGAACAGCCAACACCGCCATCAAAAAAAGGAGGATGCCACTCGATGATTCTAACTGTAAAAATCGCTGCAGAAGATGACGCATAGTAATTAACAGTATTGTGTTTCTTGCAGTTATGCAATAAATTCAGCAAAACATATGTATTTCTAAGGAGCATTGAATGCCTATACCAAAGATGTCCGATTTTGATCTCAAAGGGAAGCGGATCTTAATTCGGGAAGACTTTAATGTGCCACTCAAAAATGGTCAAATTACTAGTGATCTTCGTATACGTGCTGCCATCCCCACTATCAAAAAAGCACTTGAAGCGGGTGGAAAAGTGATGCTGATGTCGCATCTGGGTCGCCCCAATGAAGGCGTTGATGATGAAACCTTTTCCTTAGCTCCTGTTGCGCAACAATTATCTAAGCTCCTTAAAATGGAAGTACCTTTAATTCATCATTGGATTGACGGTTTTCAAATGGGCGATGCCTCTATCGTTTTACTGGAAAATGTTCGCTTCAATCACGGCGAAACAAACAATAATGTAGAACTTTCTAAAAAAATGGCTGCTTTATGCGATATTTTTGTGATGGATGCATTTGCAACGTCACATCGGACAGAATCCTCTACCTATGGGATCATCAAATATGCAAAACAAGCTTGCATTGGTCCATTAATGGCTTCTGAATTAGATGCACTAAGTAAAATCATGGACAAACCGGCACATCCTGTTGTGGCTATTATTGGCGGATCAAAAGTATCAACCAAATTAGCTTTGCTGGATTCGTTGGTAAAAAAAGTAGACAACCTCATCATTGGTGGCGGCATTGCGAATACTTTTTTGGCGGCAGAAGGTTATACCGTCGGCAAATCATTACACGAACCCGACCTTATTGATGAAGCAGAACGTTTAACGATTGAGGCCAAACAACGCAATGCAGAAATTCCCTTGCCTGTTGATGTAGTAGTAGCCGAACGATTCACTGAAGACACAGAAAGTTATGTGCGTCTTGTTTCTCAAATTGATGACAATGAAAAAATATTTGACGTAGGCCCTGATACAATCAAAACTTTTACCGCCTTAATAAAAAAAGCCAAAACGATTTTATGGAATGGTCCAATCGGCGCTTTTGAAATTGAAGAATTTGCTCATGGCACACAAGCGATTGCAAAAGCCATTGCAGAAAGTAAAGCATTTAAAGTTGCAGGTGGTGGTGATACACTCGCTGCCATCGAGAAATACAAAATCAGCGAGAAAATTGATTATATTTCCACCGGTGGTGGCGCTTTTCTCACCATGCTCGAAGGAAAAAAATTACCTGTCATTATCGCTTTAGAAGAACGAATGGCGAAAAATGAAAAGGTTGCGTAGTTGTTTGCAATCAATTCATCATAAAAAAATGACAGAGATACAATGAAAGCAATCCTGTTTGCCTGATTGCTTTCACAAAACAAAAATGAAAACAGGAATGGCTGCATGAATACACTTCGTCGTACAAAAATTGTGGTGACACTCGGTCCTTCATTGGATGACCCACAGATGTTAGAGCGCGTCATTTTAGCTGGCGCTGTTGTATTTCGCGCTAATTTTTCCCATGGTGAAATCAGTGTGCACGAAAAACGCATTCAAGCGGTACGAGAAATTGCAGCACAACACGAAAAACCGGTCGCTATATTAGTTGATTTACAGGGACCCAAAATTCGCATTGGTCGATTTAAACATCAGAAAGTTTTTTTAAGCGAAGGACAATCTTTCATTCTTGATACGCAATTAAATGAAAATGATGGTAATGAACAAGCCGTTGCTTTGAGTTATCAAAATCTAACAAATGATGTACGACCAGGAGACACGTTATTGCTAGATGACGGTCGCCTTGTTTTTAATGTGAAAAAAGTTGAACCCACTAAGATTCATTGCCACGTATTGGTCGGCGGCGAGTTATCGAATAACAAAGGGATCAATCGATTAGGTGGGGGATTATCGGCCTCTGCGTTAACTGAAAAAGACCGTGCTGATATCAAAGAAGCGGTGCGCTTATCCGCTGACTATATCGCTGTTTCATTCCCACGTCATGCCGATGACATTAAAGAAGCGCGTATTTTATTGAAAGCTGCCGGTGGCCATCCTGGCATTATTGCAAAAATTGAACGCTCGGAAGCACTTGTTAATTTGCACGGTATTATTCAAGCATCTGATGCCGTGATGATTGCGCGTGGTGATTTAGGCGTTGAAATTGGCGACGCCGAATTGCCGGCTATGCAAAAACGAATTATTAAAATTGCGCGGACAATGAATAAACCGGTTATTACTGCAACACAAATGTTAGAAACAATGACTCACAATACCATTCCAACACGTGCGGAAGTTTCAGATGTTGCCAATGCTGTGTTAGATGATACTGATGCCGTCATGCTATCGGGCGAAACAGCGGTAGGTTTATATCCTGACAAAGCCGTTGCAGCAATGGATCGAATTTGTTTGAGCGCAGAAAAACACCGTAGCGTGAAATCGATGCGGCAATCGAAAGATCATACATTACGATATGTCGATGAAGCGATTGCAATGGCAGCCATGTATACGGCCAATCATTTAGATATTAAAGCCATTATTGCTTTAACAGAATCGGGCACCACGCCTCTCTTGATGTCACGCGTCAATTCTTCGATCCCCATTTATGGATTAAGTCGACATGAAGCGACTTTGCGTCGCATGACATTATATCGCGGTGTTTATCCAATTCCATTTGACGCAACCCACATTGATCGCCGCGTTTTGAATCAAGAAGCGATTGATGAATTACGCAAACGGGATATTTTACGCGATCAAGATCTCGTTATTGTGACCAAAGGAGATTTAATCGGTGTCCATGGTCGAACAAATTCGCTAAAAATTATGGTCGTTGGAGATCATTCTTAATTTATCTTAACGTTATATTTAATCGAGCCGAACACAACATTAAAATATTCCACCGCTCACTCGATATTAAATACCCCACTTACAAAAAAAGATTCAAAATAGAGAAAAAATATGCAGAGCCATCATCATCCACCTTTTCATTTTGACTTCATTGAAGATTACGATAATGAACAAATTAAAAAAGAAAAAGGACAGGAAAAAGAAAAAGAAAAGGAAAAAGAGAACGAGAAAGAGAAAGAAAACAATGCCTCGATTTTTTTTGATGATGAAACCAGTGGGATAAAATTTCAACTTTTAACACCCAGCCAAGATCCTCAAGAAGAAATGAACGCGCAAGAAAAACGAGCTTATGAAAAAGCGCAAGAAGCCCTGCTTTGTGAAAAAGCACTTAACTTAGCGAATACAACATTTCCTCATTCTCATCGTCTAACTAACTTACCTCCCCATCAGGACATTGGTTTTGTTTTTATTGGCTGCCATGGTGATCCGATCGGACAATCTAAAGAAGTGGTAAAATTATTAGATAAAGTCATCGAAAAAAATCCTAATCGCCTAACATTTCTTGTTCTCCTTGGAGATAATATCTACCCTCAGGGAGCACCGACACCGAACAGTGATCTTTTCGAAAAACAAATTCATGATGTTTTTAATAATAAAGAATTAAAATACGTGTATCCGCTTAAAAAATTTTTTGCGCTTGGAAATCACGATGCAAATCGCAACAAAAAAACACATATCATCAAAGGCCTGCAATATCATGTTTTTTTTGATATGCCTCTTATTTATAGCGAAAACCATTACGCAGAAACAGAATTACAAGAAGTTGCTCACACGTACCTAAATGACCCCGCTTGTTTTAATACGCATAACGATGACATTAATTATGACGCACTACCTAATAAATACATCATGCCATCCAGATTTCATGATTGGACAATCGATCAAACTCGACTCATCGTACTCAATACCAATACGTTTGCAGCCGATTTCTTAAACATGTATCGTTATTATGCAGAGCATGGCGTTTTTGAATTTGAAACCAATCAAGCCGCTTGGTTTGAACACATCTATTTGGACGCACGCAAAGCAGGACATTTCATCATCGTTGCCACACATCATCCGATTGGTTTTGTTTGCACTAAACGCGCTTTCGAAAATCAGTGGGATGCATCCCATTACCTTTCACCTCTAGAAATCAGCTTAATTAATCTTATTTTGGAAATGGATCCAACAAATAAAGATTTTCGAACTGATTTACAAAATTTATTTAAAAAAGATCCTTACCCTCTACAAGAAACAGCCGATCATAGTCAGTTACTGGAACGTATTTTTACACACCAAGGCATTAAAAATATCGACATGATCGCCAGCGCGCATGAACACGCAGGCTATGTTTTTTATAAAAATGGTTCTGTGCACTCCGTGAATGGTCACGGCGGCAGCCACGATTTGCATGACCGGCTTTATTTCGGAGAAGGTGAAAATCTTCATTTCTTTAAAGAGCATGGTTTTACCTTGCTTACTTGCGACAAGAAAAATTTAAAATCTCCACTCATTGAAATGTATACCTTAGATAGTGCTAACAGATTAAATTTTTTCAAAAAAGACTTCACTCAACCTTATCTCAGATTAACACTTCACTCAAACACACCTATTCGCCACGATGTCGAAAACGATAAACTTTATTATTTTCGTGAAAAATTACTCGCTGCTTGTAAAAAATATGAAGAGTTAATCGACAAACAACAAGGTAAAGTAGGCTCACTATTCGCCACTGATATTCTTTCAAAAACAACGAGCGCTGTTTACCATTTTGCCCAGAAAGCTTATCCTCAATCTTGGAAAAAAGAAGTGGACTATCACACATTAGAAGACACACGACGCATGCATAACATCAAAAATTTTTGCAATGCTCCCCAGACAATCAGCGAAGAAGCCTTCCTTCAGTTTTTGCATGGCGAATTACAAGGCATGCTCAACAAAACGTCAGCCGATTCACTATACCGAAGCATTCAACATTGCATAAACGAAGTGTTTCCTAAAGAAGTCCTCGGAAAACCAGATGAACGCCGTACTTTCACCATTTAATGCGAAATTGACTTATTCACTCAGTCACTTATGCTAAACTATTTCCACACGGGTCATTCAAGGAAGAATCCATCATGCGTGGTTTTTTGTTTTTCCTATCTTTTTTGGTTTCAACCCAACTGTTTGCTAACGAAAATCATTCCTTGGATAGCGTTCGAAAAACACCGCTGCCAGGCACGGTTGCTCTCACATTCGATGATGGCCCTGCGCCGATTTACACACAAGAAATTTTAGCGATCTTAAAAAAATACCACATCAAAGCTACTTTTTTCATGGTCGGAACAAATGCAAAAAAATACCCGGAACTCGTCAAAGAAATTCATGAACAAGGACATGTGATCGCCAGCCATTCACAAACACATCCTATGCTCACAAAACTTTCCGAAGCACAATTGAAATATGAAATTGCAACACCTTCACAAATCATCGATCACATCATTGGGATCAAACCAAAATGCTTACGTTATCCTTTCGGAATGTCAAATGAACATGTCCGGCAAGAAATTCGTGATTACGGCATGGTCCCTGTCCCGATGGGATTTAATTCCTTTGATTATGAACGACCAGGAACTGAAAAAATTGTAAGCTGGGTTTTGAAAAATGTTTATTCGAAACAGATTTTTTTATTTCACGATGGTTATGATAAACGCGAACAAACCGTGGCTGCTTTGCCGCAAATTATTGAAGGGATACAAAAGAAAGGTTTGGGATTTAGTACGATTTGCGGATGATTATTCCACTTTCAACGCTTCAATTGGTCGCAATCTTGAAGCAAGCACAGCGGGATAAAATCCAAAAAAAATACCCACAGCGACTGAAACGCCAAAACCAACGACAGGTGGCCACCAAAAAAAAGCAAATTCCCAGTGTGAAAATAAAGCGATAGCATACGCTATGCCTATACCCATGATGACGCCTAATAAACCACCCAATAACGATAGCACCAGCGCCTCTATTAGAAAAAGCAAGCCAATATCTCGACGTTTTGCACCAACAGCTAAACGAATGCCAATTTCTCGGCGTCGCTCCATCACAGACACAAGCATAATATTCATCACGCCGATTCCGCCAACAATCAATGAAATACTGCCAATTAATCCGAGAAAAATCGTTAAAATATCATTTTGATTTTTCATCTTCGCAATTAATTCTTTTGCGCTACGAAAATTAACTTGTTTACCCAATAACATTGCTTGCAAATGGCTATCTATTTGTTTTTCAACCATCGCAATATTCGCCTCAGATGATAATTGCACAATGATATTATTAATAATGGCATATCGACTTAATAACATGGATGCCATCAATGGAATCATGATGGCATTATTGACATTCGCGTAAACAAAACTATTTTCAGGCCACGTATCTGCAACACCGACAATCACAAAAATATGCTGCCCAACTTGCAGCGATTGTCCAATCGGTTCTTTGAGTGAATATTGTTTAATGGCATCATAAACATCACGGCCAATCACGCAATAAAAATTATATTGATCCAGCAATGAAACAAACCGACCTTTTTTTAATCTAATATGTAACAAATTAGCAAAATGATCCGTCACACCCAACACCATGCTGTTTATTGCGTGACCTTCATAAAAAACTGATTGAAATAATTCTGTATAAGGCGCTACTTGCAAAATAGTTGAATTGATTTTTGAGAGACTCAATGCTTGCGGCAAGGTTAAATTATCTTCTTTCTCGATCAGCTCATGATGCTCTTCGCCAGCCATATTAATAGACACAGCCAATAAATCAGTGCCTAACGATTTAAATTCTTTCAGCGCTTCATGCGTCGCTAATTCACCGCCTAACACCATCGCAACAACGGAAGCCGTTCCAACTAACACACCTAATAAGGCTAATAAAGAACGCAATTTCGCATAATAAAGATTTCGCAACCCTTCGGTTGCTTGTTCGATAAAATTCACAAAATAAAACGCTCCATCTGTTTGAATCAGCCTAAAAATTTTAACAGGTTATATAAACTTGCAACAGAACCGTTTTTACGCAAAATGATTGCTGTTTCAAAAATCACGATCCTCTTTATTTTTATGCTTATCTTATTTCCTCCATTTCAAGTTTGTCAGGCAACTCTATTTTTGATAGCATTTTCGCCCACCTCTATTCATTCATAAAAAGGCAAAGACGAATGTGGTTTTTCATCAATCAAATATTGTCGCCCAAAAAATTTTTTTTCTTTTCACAAACGGCATTACCTTGGTTAACAGCTTTATTTTTACTCACATTTAGTTATGGTCTGATTGGTGGACTCATCCTTGCTCCACCTGATTATTTACAAGGCGATGGCTTTAGAATCATTTATGTGCATGTTCCTTCTGCTTTACTTTCTCTTTTTATTTATGTCGTCATGGCTTGCGCGGCCATTACTGGGCTCGTATTTCGCTTAAAATTAGCCCCCCTGGTCATTCGACACAGTGCACCACTAGGCGCAGGATTTACGCTTTTATCTCTCATCACAGGTAGTTTGTGGGGAAAACCCATGTGGGGTACGTGGTGGATCTGGGACGCGCGTTTAACATCGGAGTTTATTTTGTTCTTTATTTATCTCGGTATTATTTTATTACAATCCGCTATTTCACATAAACAATCGGGCGAACGCGCTGTTGCTATTTTAGTATTGGTCGGATTAATCGATATTCCAATTATTCATTACTCTGTTAATTGGTGGAACACGCTTCATCAGGGTGCCACTTTAAAATTATTCTCACCTTCAGCGATTGATTCTTCTATGCTTTATCCGTTACTAGCAATGATTGTGGCCTTTTTCATTTATTACGCGATTATTCTTTTTGTGCGCATGGCGCATGAATTAACCGCCATACATACTCATCATCATTGGCTAGAGGATCTCACATGAACATCCTCATTCATTTTTTTTATATGAATGGATACGGCGCGTATGTTTTCAGCGCCTATGGCTGCGTCATCCTTTTTTTATTGACACAATGGTTCATTCCATGGCGCCGTTGGCGAAATTATTTGCGCACGCGAGAAAAAAAATGAATGCCATTCACAAACATCGTCTCGCTATTATTATTTTAATGATGACAGGTCTTGCTATTGCCGCTAGTCTAATTTTTTATGCGCTCAATAAAAATATTAATCTGTTTCTCACCCCCAGCGATATTATTTCAAAAAACATTTCTACCGATTATGCAATACGCTTAGGAGGAATGGTTAAAAAGAAAAGTATCATTCGTGAAAAAAACAATTTAACTATTCAATTTATCATCACTGATTTAAAGCATGAAATAACGATTCATTACACTGGCATTTTGCCCGATTTATTTCGCGAAGGAAAAGGCGCGGTGGCAGAAGGTTATCTCAACTCCAAAGGCGAATTAATGGCGACACAAATACTTGCTAAACACGATGAAAATTATATGCCTCCCAACCTATCACACACACTAAAAGAGAATGCGACATGATTCGATTAGCCGGTGAATGCTCTCTCATCGCAGCCCTTTTTTTTTCGGCATTACAATTTTTTTTACCTTTCTGCGGTATCAAACATCGCAACCCTTTTTTGCTAGCTATTGCGCGCCCTAGCGCATGGGCGCAAGCTATTTTTGTTTTCGCTGCTTATGTTTTATTGACCATTGCCTTTGGTATCAATGATTTTTCGATTGCTTATGTCGCAGCAAATTCCCATCCTTCTCTACCATGGATGTATCGTCTTACCGCCGTGTGGGGCGCGCATGAAGGTTCGATTTTATTATGGATTTTAATTTTAAATGGTTGGACACTTTTTTTCTCACTGAAACAAAAAAATTTACCACCGTACCATCATGCGTTAGTCATCGCTATTTTGGGGTTGATTAGCTTTTGCTTCCTTTGCTTTTTATTGTTGACCTCCAACCCCTTCCTTGCTGCACTCCCCTTACAACAAGGTCATGATTTAAATCCATTACTACAAGATCCTGGCTTTATCATTCATCCTCCTATGCTGTATGCGGGTTATGTTGGATTTTCAGTGGCCTTTGCCATCACCCAAGCTGCTTTAATTCAAGGTGATTTAAATGAAAAATGGGCACGTAACACGCGTTATTTTGCTGTGATAGCTTGGTGCTTTCTCACATTAGGTATTACGCTCGGTAGCTGGTGGGCTTATCGCGTATTAGGATGGGGTGGCTTTTGGTTTTGGGATCCCGTTGAAAATGCCTCTCTGTTGCCTTGGTTATCAGGGACAGCACTCCTTCATGTTCTAGTGATCGCTGAAAAAAAACAAATCGCAAAAGCTTGGGCGGCTCTACTAGCCAGCATCACTTTTGCATTAAGTTTATTAGGCACTTTTTTAGTACGATCGGGCATTTTAATTTCAGCACACACGTTTGCAAATGATCCTGCTCGTGGCGTTTTTTTATTGCTATTATTTGCACTATTGCTAACCGCTGCTTTGCTAATTTATGTTATTCGCAGTCGCGAATTAACCGCTGATGAAAAAT
>CAYTKY010000021.1:0-16574 GCA_964438435.1 uncultured Coxiellaceae bacterium
TTGGAAAAAAAGTCGAAGATTTAATTGCACGTATTGCACAAAAAGCACGTGCAGCAGGGATTCATCTGATATTGGCCACGCAACGTCCCTCAGTGGATGTGATCACCGGTTTAATTAAGGCCAATGTTCCTACGCGCATTGCCTTTCAAGTTTCATCACGAATTGATTCACGCACAATTTTGGATCAGCAAGGGGCAGAGCAATTATTAGGTCATGGCGATATGTTGTATTTACCACCAGGTGCCGGTGTTCCGATTCGTGTGCATGGTGCCTATGTGGCTGATGAAGAAGTTCATCGTGTTGTAGCTGCTTGGCATAGTTATGGTCAACCAGAATATATTCAAGAAGTCACGAATGAGATCACTGAAGGTGGTGGGGGAGAGGGTGATAGTGGGGGTGAGCAAGATCCGCTTTACGACGAAGCGGTGCGGATTGTCACGGATAGTCGACGTGCATCGATTTCATTAGTACAACGGCGCTTACGCATTGGGTATAATCGTGCGGCACGTATGATGGAAGAAATGGAAGCAGCGGGTATTGTGAGCATGATGGATAATAGTGGTTCACGCGAAGTATTGGCGGGTGCGCCGCCAGAATGAATGTGAAAGGGAGAATGAAAAATGATTCGTTTGTTACAATTGCTTAAAACATTACTATTCATTTTTGTTGTCACACGGGCTTCAATGAGTATGGCAGATACGCCATCCAATGATTTATCGCAATTACTGAATTCTGTCAAAACGATGCAAGCGAATTTCACACAACTTGTTGGAGATAATCACGGTAAAATTATCCAGCGTTCATATGGTAAGATGGCTTTCGAACGCCCTGGTCGGTTTCGATGGGATATTACTAAACCTATCCCACAATTAATTATTGCGAATCAGTCACGACTATGGATTTACGATCCTGACTTACAGCAAGTCACCATTCGTTCTTTGAAGCACGCCGCAGGTGATGCGCCTGCACTTTTGTTAAGTCATGAAGAGGGAGTGTTGGATCAACGTTTTAGGGTGAGTCAGTTGCCGTATCATCAGTCGGGTATGCAATGGTTTTCTTTAACACCCAAAAAATCAGATAATTTTGCATCCATTCAGATGGGTTTTTTGAAAGGAAAAATCAGTGAAATGCGCTTGCAAGATAATTTAGGCCATATGACTAAAATAAGTTTTACGAATATTCGTAGCAATATCTCAATCTCAGCGAATTTATTTCAATTTAAATCATCCAGTCATATTGATGTGATTGATGAGACACGTCGCAATTAACTCACTTCATCCGTCGTAATAAAAATTATTTTTATTTTAATAAAACCTTAAGAAAGGATGATTATCGTATATTTTGCATCATCGCAAAATACATTTTTATTTCAAGGAGGAAGTGATATGCGATTCAGCGAATTTTTCAAAAAACTCATCTTAGGGATTGATACGCTTGATGCGTCAAATGATTTTGCTTTTATCTCAGAAGAAATTGAGAAAGAATCTATTGCAACACTTAAGACATTAAGGTTTATTTGCGAAAATCAGGATAATTCTAATAATGAAATTAAAGATATTATTCAATTAGCTTTTTTATATCACTTTTTGAAAGAACGGTGGTTGAGGATAAAAGATACCGAAAAAAACTATAGTGCTAAAACGAAGGCAAATAGTCTTTGTATAAAATTGGCTAATATGTTGGTCGAAGTTGAAAGAGAACTTGGTTTTTGCACGAAAAATTCTGAAGTGATGAGTAGGGTTGAGGTCGTTTTTCCCACAATTAATGATTTTTATTCTGATCTATTAAAAAAACTGAAAGAAATATATCCTCATTATCCGGAGGGGGGCGAGCTAATCGGTTATCTCGATCAATTAAGTGATGAGGATTTGTTGGTTTATCTTGAGTCGAGGTTGACGCTTGAGAGAGTGAGAAATTTACTTGAATCATACATGGAGAAGGAATGTGAAAAAAATAAAGATTTGTTTGCCATGGATTCTTCATTTGATTGCTTTTTGAAGTTTCTTTCAAAGCGCAGTCAAAAAATAGCAGGTACTTTTTGCTCTTACAGCGAGAGCCCTCATTCACCCGTTAATCAATTTTGCTATTTTCTCGCTAAAAAAATTGTTTTTGACAGTTTGAGTAATATGCCGAAAAAAGATACTTATTATCAAGATGATCAAGGAATTTTTGATCCTTATGAATGGGTAATGTCTATTTGGATGAATGCTAAAATTAAATCGATTAAAAATCTCAGTGAGGAAGAAAAACAAAAAAATAAAGGCATGTTAATTTCTAATCTTGTATTTGATTTGAATCAAGATAAAAGTTTATCGAAAAAAATATTAGGTCTAGATAATTGGGATGAATTTCTTTTGAGACGACAAAAAGAAATTCCCTCGCAAGACGAAGAGTTGGTTGATGAGGTGGTGTATATCCAACAACCTTTTGTTCTAGAAAAAACAAAGGTAGAAAAAGTGTGGGAAGAATATTTTTCCAAGAAAAAAGAGGAAGATATTATTAGGATATTATTTCCGCGCGGTACGCAAATAGAGAAAACTCAAGAAGTGATTTCTTGCGAAAAGCTTATTGTGGACGATCAATTTTTCAATAAAATACGCTTGTTGTGTTGCTGCGAGCTTTTTTTAAAACATAATGAAAAATCATCTGGCGGTATTAATGAAGGAAACAAAGAGAAGGATCCGCAGATATTTAAAACGGATGCGACACTTTTTTCTCAACCAATTTCCATGCAAGAAAAAAGAGAAATTCTTGTAAGGAAGGCAGTAAAAGCAGTTTGGCGATATGTTGTTAATCATGAAAATTTATCGGGTTTTAATGCCGCTTTGTCTGATCCTTCTTCTGAATTATTTAAATATAAAAGAATATTGATTGGTCAAATTAATATAGATGACCCTTTGTTTCTTGGTTTGATGCGTCTCGTGCGATTGGCCATTTCGAAGACCTGTTTGAATGCGAAGGAAGATAGGAAAGATGAAGATTTGAATAAAATAAAAATAAAATAATGAGACTAATTTTTTGTAGGACAGTAGCACCGGGTCCCCGTGCTAAAAGTCGCGCGGGGAATGCCAGAAGAGCCGCTATGTTAATGTATCTGCAATAATTCCCACACCGCGGCTGCCACACATCCTGCAGCTGGAATAGTTAAGATCCAAGCCCATACAATATTTTTTGCAACGCCCCAGCGAATTGCCGAAAATCCATTAAGTGAGCCGACACCTGTGATTGCACCTGCAACGGTGTGTGTAGTAGAAACAGGAATGCCGAGGATGGTTGCTAATGATAACGTTAATGAACTCGCCATATCAGAACAAAAGCCACTGACGGGTTTTAATTTTGTGATGCGCATGCCCATTGTTTTTACAATTCGCCAACCACCAAAACAGGTGCCGAGCGCAATCACAAAATTACATAAGACAACAACCCAAAAAGGAACATAAAAATGGGGGCCGAGTTGATGTGCGGAATAAAGTAAAATCGCAATAATGCCCATCGTTTTTTGAGCATCATTCGCGCCATGACCAAGACTGATAAAGGCAGAGGATACAAATTGACATCGGCGAAACCAACTTTGCACTTTTTGTGGGGTGGAATAAAAAAATAAACGAGCAGTGATGACCATTAATATCATACCCATAGCCATGCCAAGTAAAGGTGAAATAACGATAGCGGCGATGACTTTAGTGATGCCTGCCCATTTTAAGGGGTTCATCCCAGCATGTGCAATGCTCGCCCCTAATAAGCCACCAATCAATGCATGTGATGAACTGGAAGGTAAACCATAATACCAAGTGAAGATATTCCAAAAAATGGCACCCAGTAAGGCAGCTAAAATGACATGCGTATTAAGAACAGATGGATCGACTAGCCCTGTTCCAATGGTTGTTGCAACGTGCACACCAAAAAATAGAAAGGCAATAAAGTTAAAAAAGGCAGCCCATAAAACTGCCCAGTGAGGCTTCATGACACGTGTTGAGACCATGGCAGCAATGGAGTTGGCTGCATCATGAAAGCCATTGAGAAAATCAAAAAAAAGGGCAAAGCCAATCGTGATAATGACTAATGTCAGCGATGTTTCCATATTAAGAATACTCGAGCACAATGCCTTTTAAGATATTGGCAACATCTTGGCAATGGTTAATAACAAGTTTGGTGTGATTATAAATTTCTTTTAATTTGAAAAATTGTTTGAAGTCTTGCTCTTCCATGAAGAGCCTTTTTTCACCCGCCAATACAACTTTGTGTGCGTTACTTTCTACTCGATCGATATCATTGCAATGTGTGAAGATTTCCGCAGAGTTTTGTAATGAATGCAAGCAATAAATGGATTTTTTCAAATGTTGTGTGGCTTCAATGCTTAATTGTGAAAGCTGAATGGCTTCTTCTGGTACGACTTTCAGCTGATAAAAAGGAAAACGTTGAGCAATACGATTTATTAAATCGATAATGTCATCTAAGGTGCCTGTTAATTGATGAATATCATAACGATCGAAGGGAGTGATGAATGTTTTATGCAATAATTCAAAACTCGTATGCGCAATTTCATCAGCTTCTTCTTCATGTTTCGCAATGGCGTCTACATAATGCTGCTGATTATTTAAGTTCTGTAGCAGATGAGAGAATTCAATCGCGGCTAATTCAAGCTTGTCGACGGCTCTTTCAAATAGTCGAAAAAAATTTTCCTGACGTGGTAGTAATCGTTTTAGCATAATGTCTCAAATTTCTCCGTTATCTATTTATTGTGATATTAGATGAACAAGATGAAGCGTGCTCATCATGAGGTGCTACTATACATGTTCCGCCATTTTAAGCGTGATATTTAGGAAATGCCACATCGAATTGTAATCCAATCCCATTGGGTGGGGTGGCAAGGCTAATAGCGGCATGATGAAGATGAGCGATTTGGCTGACAATGGCAAGGCCTAGACCACTGCCGGAAGCTTTTGAACCTAAAATTCGATAAAATCGTTCAAATACTCGCTCGCGTAAATCAGCCGGGATCCCTGTTCCTGTGTCGGTGACACGGAAAATAATTTGTGTACCTGTATCGATAATGATAATTTTTACTTCACCTTGTGGGGGAGTATATCGAATTGCATTGTCCACAATATTTCTAATGAGAATCCCGATCGACACATCACTGCCCAACACGACCGGTTTTGCAGGAGAGGGTGCTAATTCGATTTCTACATTTTTTTCTAAGGCATGTGGTGCGAGATAAGCAATTATTTCCGTGGCTAATTTATGTAAATCCAGTGGTTTTACATCAGTTAATACATCTTCTTCACCTAAACGGCTCAATGTTAATAATTGTGCGACGACATGCGAACTTCTGTTAACACTTTCAATCACTTTTTGTAATGCTTTAGCGCGATCAGTATCATCGGTGGAAATCAGTGCAACCTGAGCATGTGTTTTTAAGGCTGCGAGCGGTGTTCGTAATTCATGAGCTGCATCAGCCGCAAAACGTTTATTGCGCTCAAACGCAAGTTTCAATCTAATGAATAATTGATTCAGCTCGGCGACTAATGGTTTTATTTCAACGGGAATTTCTGTTAGCTGCACGGGTTCAAGAAAAGTAGAGGCGCGACTGGATATTTCAGTCGTTACGCGTGTAATCGAACGCAAAGCAAGGCTAATAATGAACCATACCAGCAAGCCAAAAATCGGGTAGGTGATCAATAAAATATTGGCATTACTGCGCGCAATGTCATCGGCTAATTCACGACGTAAATTGTGTAGTTCAGCCACCACTACTTTCACTTGTGATTTTTTATCATAAGTTGAATAAATACGCCAAAAATTTCCATGGATAATTTGATCACTAAAACCCAGCGGCGAATTTTGAAATGAAATGCGAGAAGGGTCTGTTGAATGCATCAGCAAATCCCCTTTCTTGCTCCATACTTGAAAAATAATTTTTTGATTAGAAACAGGTTTTAGTTTTCGCAGATAATCAATAATGTCAGCTTTAACGCGAGGATCGTAAGCGGCCGCGCCATTTAATATATCAATAAGGAAGGAGGTACGAATTAATTGGCTATCGAGGTAAGGTTGGATGACTTGTTCATCAAGTAGATAATTACCAATGCCATTAATAGCAGATGCGATCGTAATGCTTAATAGCAAGCTGACTAAAAGAAAATATTTGATCGATTTGATCATTTTTCATCTTTACTTTTTTCGATGGTATAGCCGATGCCGCGTACCGTACGAATAAATTCTTGTCCGAAGCGTTTGCGAAGATTGTGTACGTGTACTTCAAGCGCATTACTATCCACTTCTTCACCCCAGCCATAAAGAGATTGTGTTAAATGTTCGCGTGAAAGAACGCGTCCAGCGTTTTCTAATAAAACATGTAATAAAGCAAATTCTCGTCGCGACAAATTAATGGGTTCATCTTTGTAAGTGACTGTGTGAGAAGCGGGGTCTAATGAGATATCTCCATGAGCTAATAAAGGAGCTGCGCGCGACGCAAAGCGTCGTTGTAATGCGCGTAAACGGGCGAGTAGCTCGTAAAGATCGAATGGTTTGGTGAGATAATCATCTGCGCCACTATCTAAGCCTTTTACGCGATCTTCAATGGATTCCCGTGCCGTGAGAATCAGGACAGGGGTGGTATTGCCGCGTTCGCGCATGTGTTGCAAAACGGTAATGCCAGGCATCTTAGGAAGGCCTAAATCAAGCACGACGAGATCGAATTTTTCGGTTTTTAAGGCTTGGTCAGCTAGTGTACCATCTTTAACCCAGTCGACGGTGTAGCCATCCTGTGTTAAGCCTTTACGCGTTCCTTCACCCAATAATTCATCGTCCTCAACGAGAAGTATGCGCATGAAAATTTCCCCCTTTCTATCACTTTATCTTTTTGAATAAAATATAGCAAATAAGTCAGTCAAAGTCCCCCTGATCAAATGACTAGTAGCCATTGGTTCTTTTCAGTAGATGTAGTGGTTTAAAAAAAGACAACATCGCCGGGTTGGTAATAAATGAAATATTATAGGGATGCTCCGCTTCTCGTTTAGCCTGAAAGGCAGATGGAACGAATGCGTGTATCGTTTTGGCAATACGTCCTAATAAAATTAATTCAATGTTGGGTTTTTTCTCACACAAAAAAGTGAATAATTCGCGCATAAAAGGTTGCCAAGCCAGGGCATCTTTTTGTGGCGAATTCAGGGTGAGGATGGGGGTGGTGTTTAATAATAAAAAGCCTCGGTTGAGTATGTTTTCGAAGAATTCATCGTTCGTTTGCACTAAAGCTGTTTTATCAAGTTTTGCAATATCTTCTTGGCCGCAATGTTTTTTATCTAACAAACCTTCAGCAACCAGTAACATTTTTAAAATATTTCTTAAAGATGTCGCTCGATTAACGGGTTTACTCAATCCCGTCTCAGACCATAATTCTTTGACAGCGGCATCCCAAAAAGCATAGCCATTAGCAGAGGCTTCGCGGGGATAGGGCGATTCACCGAACAAGACGTATTTGACGTGATCTAAGGGTTGCGAAAAAGCATTGAAGATTTTTTCGGGGCCAGGTAGCCAATTTTTTGTGCGGACTAATTTTTCAAGATAAGTAGGATCCATTTCCTGTAATCCTCTTTCGAGACACTCAATCCAAGAATCATCAATGTTATTAAAATTAAAATAGGTTGAATCAAGAGGTTGTGAAATTGTCTTCATTTTTAACATAACCTTAATTGAATGTTATATTTCATTAATCATTCCATGAAAGTAGTGCACAATGCTATGATCGGCGATATAAATATCAGGAATTTTAATTTGAGGGATTTTAATATATGTTAATTCGTAATACTTCCACCCGTTATGGCATTGTTGCTATTTTTTTGCATTGGATCATGGCCGTTATAGTTATTGGCCTTTTAATATTAGGTCTTTACATGACAGACCTACCCAAAGGATTGGTGAAACTTCAATGGTATGGATTGCATAAATCATTGGGTATCACGATATTAGCGTTAGTTTTTATCCGCATTATCTGGCGCTTTTTGAATAACACGCCCTCTTTAGCTGCATCACCTGCATGGGAACGCTTATCGGCGATCAGTGTGCATTACGTATTGTATTTTTGCATGATTGTGATGCCGCTAACGGGTTGGATGATGTCATCTTCAGCAGGCATCTCGGTTTCTTTCTTCGGATTATTTGTATTGCCTGATTTGGTTTCGCCCGATAAAAATTTGCATGAGTTGTGCGAATTCATTCATGGTTGGACAGCTGATTTTTTAATAGCGATTATTTGTTTGCATGTTGCTGCTTCACTCAAACATTATTTCATTAATAAAGATCGTATTTTACAAAGAATTTTGTGGCCATAAAGGAAATCTCTCTAAGTAAAGAGCTCAAAAAAGTGTGTTTGATCGAATGAATAGTTTTAAAAAATAGGGAGATTCTGATGTTAAAACGGTTTGCTTTATTATGTTTAAGTCTTGCAACGGCAACCTTGGCCCTGGCTGATACAACCGTGATGATGCATATGACTGCAAAAGAAGGTATAGGTAATTCGGTGGGAAGTATCGTAGTGAGTGAAACAAAATATGGATTATTATTTACTCCAAAATTACAAGGATTAACGCCTGGGGTACATGGGTTTCATATTCATGAAAATCTTTCTTGTTCTCAAGATGGCATGGCTGCAGGTGGTCATTTTGATCCCGCCAAAACAGGCAAACATCTTGGTCCTTATCATGATGAGGGTCATTTGGGTGATTTGCCAATTATCTACGTTGCGCCTGATGGCAGTGTCAGCTTACCTGTGTTGGCTCCGCGGCTCAAACATTTTGCGGATATTCAGCATCATGCCTTGATGCTTCATGATGGTGGTGATAATTATTCGGATGTTCCCAATAAACTAGGTGGTGGTGGCGCAAGAATGGTGTGTGGTTTGATTAATTAATTCTTTTAATGGGGAAAAAATTCGACGAGTGGCGCTGAATTGATTGCCAAATTTTTTAAGCGCCTTTTCTCTCATTGTCGGTGCCTGATGTTGTAGATAATGAGTTAAATTTTCCTCATGATCAATGAAGTAATGCACAATGAGTTGAGACGATTGTGTATGAACATCGGGTATTTCTTTTGAAATAATGGCTTTTTGAAATCCTTGGTATTGTAACATTTCTTCAACATGCTGAAGCAACCAAGAATAATATTCCTGAACAATTTCATTATGAACGGTGATGTTGACTTCGTAAGTTATCATATTAAAATTCCTGCAGCTTCTATAAACTCTTGGCAATTTTGATCATCATATCACGCAACCAATGGTGCGCAGGATTGTTTTTATTTTTAGGATGCCAAACCATTTGAATGGGTGTTTCATATAAATGAAAGGTAAGGGGTTGATAGGAGAGGATGGATTTGTTTGAACATATTTTAGCAACTCGTTCTAAACAAATGGCAATTAAATCTGTTCCAACTAATGCATAAAGTGCTGGCATGCTGTTTGGAACAGTGACAATTGCTTTGCGATTGTATCCCATTTTTTTTATAAAATTCTCTGATGCTGTTTCATCGCGTGTTTCATGATACAAAATCACAAGATGTTGGGCTTCTGCAATTTCTTTTGCAGACAATGGTTTTTTTAACAAAGGATTATCTAATGAACCCACACAAACAGGTTTTTCATAATACAATGTTTGAGCAATTAATGACTCAGGGAGATGATGAAAAATGCCAATGGCCAGGTCAATATCATCATTATCAAAGATATTTTTGTTTTGAATATAGGTCAAATGTTTGATAACCAAATTAATACCCGGGGCATGATGCAAAATGTGTTTTACCAGAGGTGGCAAAAAAACAAATTCAGTATAATCGGATAAACCTAATGTGAAGGTAAGTTTTGCTTTTTGAGGATCAAATTTTTCAGGCTCTTGAAAGATGTTTGTGATTTTTTCAATGGCCTCTGTTACACGGGGGGCGAGCTTAAGTGCGTAAGGTGTTGGAGTGAGGCGACTGGCTTGACCACGAATAAATAAGTCATCGTTGAAGAGGTCTCTTAATTGTTTTAACACATTACTCATAGCTGATTGTGTGATGTGTAAGCGTTTACCCGCATGAGTGACATGCCTTTCTTTGAGTAATGCATCTAATGCGATTAAGAGATTTAAATTTAACTTGGTTAAGTCTTTGCTCATTTGGATATTTCCATGGGAATTTTGATAAATCATAAAAAATGATTTGTTATATTTTTACAATCAATTTTACTAATTAATTGATGAGTATGATAATTATCATACTATAAATCGAGATAATTAAAGGGGAACTTTCATGTTTGGCAGAGCGGACAATACGATAGAAATGGGTGAGATGAATCTTAAAAATGAAGGGATTCAAACAGTTAAACAAGGAACGGGTTTGTTGGAAGGTCTTCAATACACGTTCGCATTCACCGCCATGTCGAACGAAAATTGGTTGCAAACGATCGTCGGTGGTGTTGGCCAATTTTTATTTTTTCCTTCCTTTGCTGCTATGTCAATATTTAAAGCGGGTCTTAGTTTGTATGATTTGATTCAATCTAAAAATAAAAATTTAGGGAAAGTAGGTGGTTTTGTTCGTGATGCAGTGGGCGCTACTATTGTGACAACTGCCGTCGTTTTTTCATTCTTTACGAGCATTGGTTTAGCAGCCATTACGCCTATCTTGTTTGTAGGCGCATTAGCGCTAAACGCTGTATATAACATAGGCGCCGCAGGTTATGCGGGTTATAAATGGGCGACAGCCGAAACAACGGAGTCTGCGCAAATTCATAAACAACGATTTGTGAAACATGCCATTGGCGCAACCATCGCAACGACAATGACGGTTGGTGTGGGGTTGATGCTCGTTGCAAAAGTAGCGGCTGCGGCAATGTCTATTATGAATGCAGTTATGAGCGGCGTAGGGTTTATTATCGGAGCTGCAACGGCAATCAAGCAGCGTATCGAAAAAAGTAAAATGGAAAATAATTTAAATGTAAATGAAAATAAAGAACAAGCTAACTGTACCGATAACCAAACCTCAACCAAAAATAATGACTTTTCAATACAAGCAAATAATAGTATCGAGAAGCGAAATTTGGATTCTAATCAGGAAAAGTTAGATTCGGTACCTTTGATTCAGAAGTCAGCATCACGGCCTTATTCATTAACCCATTATTTCTTTAAAGAAAATCGTGAAGGTAAATTAACTAGCGTGAAGAATCAAAATAAAGAATATTTAATGGATGAAATTCAAACCAAGGAAGGCGGGTATTTAGCGATGGATGAAGACAAACGTCCAGAGAAAATAAAGAATAAATTAAAGCTGTTAGAAAAATTAAAAAGTATTTTGCAGGATGACTCGGTAGAAAATGTAAATAATCAGAAAAAAGAAATTCAAGAATTATTAAATATAAAAACAAATAACCCACTCCAATCCTTCATGCGCCATACGAGTGATATGGAAGATTTATTAGTGGCGGTACAGCGTTACGTCAACCAACAAACAGGTTTATCTTTGTCTAGTAAAAAAATAAGATAAAAATGAAACAGGGACAATCCCGGGATTTGAGCCTGTAAATAATCCCGGTTGTTACCACATTTTAGTTATCGCTTTATAACCGTCTTGTTCAAAATGATAAACCTTATAACCAATTCTCATATCTATTTTTATCTCGGTAGCTCCCCTTTCCCATTGCAAGCAAGTCGCGGGCGATGATTCAATCATCACATTGTTATATTTAAATCGATAATCCCCATGAACATGCCCACAAATAATCAGTTCGACGTTAGTTCCAGTGACAATATCCCAGAAATCTTTATTATTTTGTAAAATATAATGGTCGATAAGCGGCGTACCGACTGGCGCTGGGTGATGATGCATAACGACCGCTATTTTTTTATTATTTGGAGATACCAGTATTTCGTTTTTTAATCTTTTTATTTCTGACAAAGACAATAATCCATCAGCTCTGCCATCAATTTTGGTATTGAGAAAAATGAAGTGCCAATGAGGTAACGATAGGCTTAATTGACGATTAAAATTTCTCGCTTTCTGAAAAACCGATTCAATTTTCGCTAAATTATCATGATTTCCAGGAATCCAATAAATAGGAAGATTTAAACTTGAAAGATGGCGAACAATTTTTTGATAAGATTTTTTTGTTTCATCTTGCGATAAATCACCTGTAAGGAAAATCATATCAGCATCATGACTATCTTCATTTATAATTTTTCTCATCACCGTTTTAAAGGTAAGATTACTTTTTACATCAAACATTTCTAATTCGTCATCAGCGAACAAATGTGTATCACTTATTTGAATAATTTTTACCATAATTATCTCTCACAATTCATTGCTAGTTTCATAAGTGTGTCACTATTGAATCACGACAAATAAGGAATTTGCCGGAATCATAGTGTTGCAGAAAGTTTTTTCCACAGCATAAAAACAGAATTAATTGACACTGAACGTTGTATCTACTATCTCTCAGCTTACCAATTATCCTATTCCCTGTTATTCATATGGTAATGAATGGGAAAATTGGCGAGTTGGGGGGGGTAGAGATACAATTTCCCTACACATTGTTGAAGCAGGCAGTGAAGGTCTTTTGGGAAGTGTTTGATTAATAGTTCGCTATTTATCGCGCCCGGAGAGATTCGAACTCCCGACCACCTGGTTTGAAGTCCGGAATGATATATTTAAATTAATGTTAAATCAATACCTTGCGATGTTTTAGCATTTTGATAACCGATTAAAAACACCTATAATTAGCAGTGTTTTTATATCAGCTTGGTACAATTCTGGTACACGTTATCTTAGGAGATTTTACAACGTTGAGTAGATAAAATTGATAAATAATAATGATTAAAAGGAGAGATTAATTGTGGAAATAGTTGAAGAGTTACAGCGTGCGAATTTTGATACACCTTGGAAGAATATTCTTGATGTTTATTTTCAATCATTCATTGAAATATGTTATCCAGAAATAGCGAGTTACATTGATTGGCGTAAGGGATATGAATCGCTCGATAAGGAATTAAGTTCGATTACAAAAGATGCAGAAATTGGCAAACGATTAGTGGATAAGTTGATAAAAGTGTGGTGTTTGGATGGAAGTGAGGCCTGGGTTTTATTGCACACCGAAGTCCAGAGTCAGCCGGAGGCATCATTCAATGAACGAATGTTTATTTATCACTATCGATTGTATGATCGTTATCAAAAACCCATTGTGAGTTTAGCTGTACTAGCTGATGATCAAGCAATTTGGCATCCGTCGACTTATGAGCATGGATTATGGGGTTGTTGGCTGAATTTTAAATTTGTGACGGTTAAGTTACTTGATTTCGAATTAAAAAATGAACAATTATTAGCCAGTCAAAATCCATTTGCGGTGGTTATTTTGGCTCATTTAGCGGCATTGAAATCGAAAAAGGACATGTCAGATCGATTTTCATCGAAATTGAGGATCACACGCAGTTTATATGGCAAGGGTTGGGACAAAAAATTTATCATTGATATCTATGCATTCATTGATATGGTGATGGCATTGCCAGAGCCACTTGAGATAAAATATTTAGATGAAATAGAGCGTTTTGAAGAGGAAAATAACATGGAATACATTACATCAGCTGAACGTAGAGGTATGTTGAAGGGCGAAAGAAATGTACTACTGCGTCAGTTACAACGTAAATTCGGTGCATTGCCAACAGATAGTCAAGCACAAATCGAAAAAGCTAATGCAGAAAAACTTATGGAATGGACAGACCGTATTATTACTGCAAATTCATTGAATGAAATATTTGCGACAGAATAAAAAATATATTTTTAAAATTTATCACGTTAATTGAAAATAATAATCTTGCTCCTAATTAATTCTTAAATTAAAATTCGCGGCGTAGAAAATATTTTATTAAGGATAAATCATCATGAATTTCGAAGTAAAACATATTCCTGTCAGTTTAGCTGGTGTTGCAGTTCCCTTCTAATATTAATTTCTAATACGGTGCTGTATGAAAGATTGCGGCACTGTATCAGGAATTAATATCAAAAATAAAAAATCAATTATGAGTTATTACAAGCCATCCCTTAAGCCATTAGTCGAGTATTGTTCTATCGATGATAAAATTTATTTTTTTCATCAACCAGGTGTTGCTATACAGCTAACAGATTCCTCAAAGTTTATTGCTAATGTTTGTAAACTCTTAGATGGAAAAAAAACGATTGATGATATTTCTCAGTATTTATTTCCATTATTTCCAAATGAAACACCTTATCTAGAAAAATTATTAGCTACATTAGATAACGAATATTTACTTGAAGATAGCGCATATAATCATCCAGAAAAATTAACTGACTATGACACTACCAGATGGTCACGTAACATCGAATTTTTTGGTGCCTATTGTAAAGCTTCCGAGAACAAATACGCTCATCAGGAAAAATTAAAATCGTCTAAAGTGGCTATTTTTGGTTTAGGAGGAGTAGGCTCTAATATCTTGTTCAACTTGGTTGCAATGGGTGTATGTGATATTCGCGCAATTGATTTTGATAAAGTGGAATTATCCAATTTAAATCGTCAAATTATTTATGATGAAAGCCATATAGGACAATTAAAATCTGAAGCAGCAAAAGAAAGTATTAATCGTTTTTTGCCAAATACTAATATTGAATTCATCAATAAAAAAATTTCTTGCAGTAATGATATTGAAGAATTAATAGCTGATCGAGATATTGTTATTGCGGCCATTGATCATCCACGTGAAAAAATAATCGATTGGTTTAATTTGGCTTGTGTGAAACGTAAGATTCCTTTTATTTGTGGATCGTTGGATAGTAAACTCGTTACCTATTACACCATTTATCCAGGGAAGACAGGTTGCGTCATTTGTTGGAAAGCAAGTAAAGAAAAATCTCATTTTATATTTCAAGATATGATTCAACATGAAAATTTTATAGCTTCATCTTCTCCTAATGTTGCTATTATGCCACTGATCTCTTTAGTTTCTGGTTTTGTGGCAAGCGAATTTTTGAAAATCGTTACAGGTATTGCTGAAGCCCAATCACTCGGAAAATTATACGCATTTGATTTTATTTCTTCACAAATCAAACTTTCTGAAACGTGGGAGAAAGACCCTGTTTGTCCAATATGTTCGGTACAATAATATTATTAGAATCCCAATCACCAATTTTAATTTTCAATAAAGCAGCAATCATGCTGATAAATGGTGCAGCAACAATAGCAAAAATAATTTTATATAGATAAGCATCAACTATAAGTTGAAATAATTTATAAACAGGCAATACTCCCGCCAGTGCAATAAATACAGAAATTACCAGCATGATTGCTTCACCAATAGTTGATGATCCAATACTTCTTAGCCAAAAATATCGTCCATTTGTCATTATCTTCCATTTTGAGATAAGACGAATATTCATAAGAGCTCCTAATAAAACACCAATTGATTGTGCAATGACAGCTCTTAGCAGTGATCCTAATACTTGTATATAAGTCATGGTTTCTGATTGAGTGGTAGATGGAATGTGGCTAATCATTAAAACTAATGCCCCAAAAATAAAATCACAGGCAACAGCGTACCATATTATTTTTTTAGCAATCTGATAACCATAAACTTCAGCAACAATATCCATGATTGAATAAGTTAAAGGAAAAATTAAGGAAGAAGCAGCGCCTATAATAGGGCCCATTTCTATAATTTTGTATGTAAACACCATCGATGATAAATCAATAGTCATATAGATCATAACGATGAATATTAAATATTGGTAACCTTTAATTATTTTATCCATGCTATCTCCAAACAGTCTTAGCAATTCGTAAAAAATTTTCACCAAGAATATGATTGATGTCATTTTCAGAATAACCACGTAATGATAACAATGAGCCAATTTCAGGAAATTGCTCTGGTTGAGCGATGGCAACATTATCAAATCCTAATTCTGCAGGAAAAGAATTAGGGTTATTTTCAACAAAACTCTGAACTTCTGCTAGATCAAATACACAATCTAAGCCAATTCCAACATGTTCAGCGCCGACTAATTGTGCAACATAATCGATATGTTCTACGATTTTTTCGGTGCGTATATCATTATTTCCTAAGAATATTCCTATTCCATTTATTCCAATAACACCATTCTTATTTGCACACGCAATAATTTGTTCGTCAGTAATATTTCGAGGATGATCAATCAATCCTGATGGATTGGAATGCGAAAAAACAACAGGATATTGCGATAATTCCATGATATCCATACTAGTTCGATAACCAACATGAGAGCAGTCAATGACTATGCCGACATCATTACATTTTTTGACAAGCTGTTTTCCGTAAGAGGTTAATCCGACATCCGCATCAAGACATCCACCACCTGATATATTATTTTTGTTATAGGCAAAAAGCATTTGTTTTACGCCCATATCATAAAGTTGTGAAATCATTTCTATGTTGCCATCTAATAAATTACATCCTTCAATATCAAATGCGATACCTAATTTATTTTTTTCTCGACATTCAAGTAATTGATGAACATTTTTAATAATTGCATAATCATCTAAGTTTTTGTTTATCCAGTGATGAAAG
>CAYTKY010000021.1:16584-27718 GCA_964438435.1 uncultured Coxiellaceae bacterium
TAATTAATGAGTTCTAACGTTTCAGCTTGAGTTGTTAAATCAAAACCAACATTCAATGAAACAAAATTGACTCCTGAATTCTTGTAGCGATTAAGAAATGATAAATCGCTACCTATTTTAAATGGTGGACAAGCATGTGCATCCCAACGGATAGAATAGTTATTTTGATAAATTGTTTTCATATTAAGGTTTCTGCTGTTTTTGTTTTGCTAATAATAAACATGCTTTTTCTTTTAAAATCGATTCAGCACCTTGAGTGTATCCTATGTCATAAATGTCATCGATACTAATGTTCGAAAGTAATTTTTTGTTTTTTGAAATTTCATCTGCTGTACTATGAAAGCAAGTCTGTTCTTGATCTTCGATAGTAAAAATATATTGTTGTGTTTTTGAATCAAAGCGCTTCGATGTAATTTTATAAAGAGCCGGTTTCTCTGATAATTTTAAAAATTCAATTAATTTACCTTGTGCTGCTTGTTGGATCATGTTGGCATGAAAATCACTAAAATCATTCAAATTGTAATTGGAATTAATTATTTCAGCCGCAGTTAGATGTAAGATACAATTTTTATTAGATATCTGAATAGTAAATTGTGTTTCACCTGGTATCGTTGACAGGTTTAAGATTTCAACGATTTTAAATTTTTTATCACGGCGAGTATGTTCCAGCAATGTCTTATATTCTTTTACGATTTTGTTTAACAACGACATCAAGAAATTTTCTCGAGGTGTCAATTGACTAGAATTTTGATTTCGATTCATGGATTGTTTATCCTTTGTTATTTTCTATTCCGTTATCACAAAAATATTTTTTTAAATGTTTTCTATATTCAACAACAACACCTAAAACTTTGTGTTCAGGCGTAAAAATCGTGATGTTGTAACCTTGTGTAATCGGTTTTAAATACATTTGTCCTTCATCGTAAAGTGCTTGCTTAATGGTCGGTATCTTTTGCCCATTTTTGTGAACAATAATAAAATCTCGATGATCAACTTCAATAGTTGGGTCAATAAGTAAGGCGGTATCTCTGGCTAGATTTTCCCAATCATCTTCTTCGACTAATAATGCATAGGCATTTTTACTATATTGATGTTCCGTAGAAACGAAAAATTGAGGTGAGTTTGAAATGGTTGGCCAGGTAATAGATTCTTCCCAAGATATAAGAGGAACATGATTGAGCTTTTCGGGATCAATTTTATACGTGCCCTTCATTCTTGCTTTAGGAAGAGGCTCATCGCCAACAAGTTGAGTGATGGTTAGTGAAAAATATTTTGCTAATGGCGATAAAGTAGCAAGTGTAGGGTTTGAGTCGTGATTATTGCGAACTTTTTTAATTGTACTAGCAGGTATCCCAATCCGTCTTGAAAGCTCTTCAGCATTTAAGTGTGCTTCTTCCATGAGTAAATTTAGATTTTTACTTAATTTTTTGGACATGAGCAAACAATAGCCTTGAGAAGAATTTTCCCGAATTCTATAGCTTTTAAAAATTAATGTCTAGCAATATCGATATAATAGTATCGGTATCATTTTAGCAGTAAATAATCTAATTATTTAGCATATAAATTGCTTTTCAAAATATAAAAAATAGAAATAAATTTCTAAAACGCATTGCATCGATATTTAAATATCGATAATATCCGTCACGATAATTTGATATCAATACCAACAAGACCTACGAATATGATGATTGCATGAATAAAGGAAAATAAAGGAAATGAATGAGAACAATAACAATATAAATGAAAAAAAATTAATAAGTATAGACAGCCCTTTCACTGAATTATTTTTATTGCTCAAACGATATGAGGATTTATCAGTTTATTTGCCAGAACTTGATTACACATCTGATGAATTGCAAATGATCCATCAGCATACAGAAAATGCGACCGATATTTTACTACAAGGGTTACGAGGAGTAGCTCACCTTATAGGAACAACATCACTAAATGACAAGAATCTTGAAGAAGTAAATAACATTGGTTTTTTCATTTCTGCCATCAGCAATTTAACAGAAGCATTAACTGATCTGAAATCAGATACGGATTTTATGTTAAGGAAACGTGGTGTCATGAATTATTAATTCATTTAACAAAAAATATTTCAACAATTGATTTAAATAATAGAAAGGAGAAAGCGTATGATGCGCTGTTTAAGTAAGGATCAAAAATATTTATATCAACAATATTCTGAATTAAGTGAGGAGATCACGCAATTTTATAAATTAAATCAAGATGAAGAAGTTTTTAAAGAATATATGTGGAAGTTAATATCTGCAGAAGGAATTTGGGGTATTCCTATTGCAAGGAAATATGGTGGGTATGGATTGAGTTGGCAGGATTGTCTTGTTGCTATTGATGGATTTTTAAATCATTACAGGGATAAAAAATTACTGACTGCTTTTATGTCTCAGATCAGTGCATTGTATGTTGTTTCAAAATATGGAACAGAAGCTATCAAAAAACGATATTTGCCTCGTTTGTTGAAAGGTGAAATGGCAACAATGCATATTTCTAAATCTGTTCATCAGTTGCTTTATGATCATTCATTTTTAAATACAAAAGAAAATCAAACTCTTTATTTAAGAAATAATAAAATTCTTATATATGTGAAAAAAAATAATGGTGACATCGTTTTTCATATTAATGAAATGAACGGGAATGAAGTACTTTCTATCATTAATGGATTAATCAGCCCTATTTTTTGTAAAGAAAATGAATTTATTGCAAATAAAGTTGGATTGTCTGCTTTGTACGATCTAATTAATTTTGAAAAATTATTTTACTCAATTTTTTCTATTACTTTTACAAATAAATTTAATATTAAAGAGATTAATTATGCTTAATTTAATTGATGCAAATGAATATATTAAAACTTCAGATGATTTGGAATCACTTTACACATTGATGGCAATGTTTGTAAAAAATATCAAACCAGATGGAGTAAGGAATAGAGCTTATTTAAAACTCATATGGAATCGTTCACTTGATCAAATTACTGTAGCAAAAAATCAAGCTTATTTTCAAAGTGCAAAATCAAATGTAGCGGATGGCGGTAAAATTAGAAATTTTGCAGTGATGGATAAACGCATATTAGATTTATCCATTATGAAAAATATCATTAATAAAAATTTAAAAATGATCAAGGGCTTTGCTTTTCTTAAACATTATCAGGCATTAATATTGGGATTGCATTTCATCCAATATAAAGTAAATAAATACGGTGCAAGTTACAGTTCACCTGATTTTTTGCATATGGATGATGAGCCTTTAGTTTTTGTTCATCTTTTGAATTTAACACCTAATGCATGGGGTGGTGATAATTTAATTGCAGAACTTGAAACAAAAAAATTACCAATGTCATACGATTAGAAAAACCGCTTGATACCATCGTGTTAACACGGGAGTACTATCATGCTGTCACTGCATTGGGTGCGCGTGAAGGGGAGGCAAGACGTGACATACTTTTGTTTACAGTAGAGCCTGATGAAACTCAAATGGAAATTGTAGCATGAGAATTCTCATTACAGGTGCTGCTTCTGGTATTGGTTTAGCTTGTACTAAACATTATTTTTTGCATGAAGTGATTGCAATTGATAAACAAGATGTTGATTTGAATGATCCTGATGCGATTAAACAATTTCTCAATAGTGAAAATAGTTTCGATGCAATGATTCATTGTGCAGGTATCCGAGAAATTGAAATACCGCATCTTGTTTCATTAGAAACATGGCAAAATGTTTTGAATGTGAATTTAACGGCTAGCTTTATTATTTCGCAGTATTTAATTAAAAAAGCTTTAGCATCAAACAAACCATTGAGTATCGTAAATATTTCTAGTGTTTCTGGCTTGCAAGCAGAACCTAATCGTGCAGCTTATGTAACTTCTAAATTTGCTTTGATAGGTCTCACCAAACAACTTGCTTATCAGTACGGTAAAAATGGCATACGCGTCAATGCTATTGCACCTGGGATTATCGAAACACCTCTAACATGCCATTATTTTGATGATCCCGTTTTTGCATCAAAAATAAAAGCTGATATTCCTGTTGGATTTTGGGGACAAGTTGAGCATATTCTCTCGTTAGTTGATATTTGTTTAGCAAATAATTACATGAATGGTGCCGTTTTAGTGTGTGACGGTGGTTGGACAATCGGAAGGAGTATCTGAAAGGTGATTGAATTAATGCTGTCGATGACACTGTGGGGAACGCTAGGTATTTTTGTTTTATGGTCTGGCATGTCAGCTATTGATGTTGCTTTTTATCGATGTTTAATTGGTGCTTCTTTAATGGGTTGCTGGTTAATAAAATCAAAAAAAAGAATTTCATTTGATAAAGATACCGCTGTGGTGATGCTTGCTGGGATATTTTTAGTTTTAAATTGGGTATTTTTATTTAAATCATTTCAAGTTTCATCGATTACAATTGGTAACATTGCTTATTATCTACAGCCTATTATATTAATTATCTTAGGAATCTTTATTTATAAAGAAAAAGTGAGTTTGCAAAAATGGATGCTGATTTTGTTAGCATTGTGTGGTGTGCTACTAACAATTGATTTACACAATTTGCAATCTCCTCATATTATCCTTGGTGTTATTTTTGCATTATTTGCTGCGCTGCTTTATTCATTTCTTACTTTATTAATGAAGCGAGTTAATCTTCATTATTTTAATGTCATTTTTATTCAACTGGCAGTTGGCGTCGTTATTTTATTTCCGTTTATTCATTTTCAAGCTTTATCAAGTATTGCAATAATTTGTTTGATAACAATTGGTATTATTCATACCTTATTGGCTTATTTTCTTTATTATAATGCGATTAAAAAAACAAATTTTACTCAAATTGCTGTTTTGAGTTATTTGGATCCAATTGTTGCGATTGCAACGGATGTTATTTTTTTTAATCGTCAGTTGAATTTTTATCAGATAACGGGTGTGGTTCTCACTTTTGTTGCTCTGTATTTGTTGGTAATGATTTCTCGATCGCCTACGATGGTTTCTGAATTGGTTTAGCTAATTAGATAGCGCGGCACAATACTATGAATATAACTCTCCAAATTCAAATAGCATGCAAAAATAGAATAATGTAGAATGGGCTCATTTTTATAACTAGTCAAGGATTGATCATGCAGAGCCGAGCCCAACAGTCAAGCCACGATCATTATAGTGAGTTTGCAAAAAAGTTAGTGTTTAAGTTAACGCATAATGAACGCAAAGCATTATTATCTGTGCCGCTTGCTCCTTTGGCAGAGGATTCATCTTCGCACACCTTGCTGATCTTGCTACTTTTTCATTAGCAACAGGTTTAAGGCAATCGAATGTAACTGGTCTTGAATGGCGTGATGTAGATTTAATAAAACGACATGCATTAATTCATCCTGATCAAGCGAAAACAAAGAAAGCGATTCCTGTGCCATTGAATGAAACTGCAATTGCAGTGATACGTAAACAACTTGGTAAACATCAGCAATTTGTTTTTAGTTATCAAGGAAAACGAATTATGCAATGCAATACCAAAGCATGGAAAAAAGCTTTGAAAAGGGCAGGGATCGAAAATTTTCGATGGCATGATCTTCGTCATACGTGGGCAAGTTGGCATGTACAAAATGGTACATCATTACAAGAGTTACAACAGTTAGGTGGGTGGACGAGCTTTGAGATGGTGCTGCGTTACGCACATTTGAGTAGTGATCATCTTAACGTTGCAGCTGAGAGAGTATGTGGTACAAATCTGGTACATCTCTCAAAGCACGTTGTGAATAGTGATTTATAGGTAGTTGATTTATTTTACTTATTCTTCGCGCCCGGAGAGATTCGAACTCCCGACCACCTGGTTCGAAGCCAGTAATGGCGATTTAAAATTTAATTAAAATCAACACCTTGTAGCAATTTAGCATTGGCAAAACCTAGATAAACCTAGGGAAATAGGCATGCATTTGAGAGAGTTACGTGACAATTTCCCTACACTCAAATTTTCATCCCCTGAATCGGAAAAGACCCGATTATCTTCATGGCTATGAGTGGACTAGAACCACCGACCTCAGCATTATAAATAAGGAAGGGTTTTTATAGGTTAATTAAAATCAATAGATTGCAATGATTTAGCTTTTAAAAGCCAATCAAAAGCAACCACGATCTGAGAAATTCTCATCCTAACTTGTTACATTTTTACTGCAATTCTAATTTGATAAAACAACCATACATTTTTTGACGAACTTTGCATTAAAAGGTTTATGGTGGCAGAATACCGAAGCTTAACTAAAGCTTAAGTCTTGTTCTTTTAAGATCGGAAGAGCGAGAAAAACTTATAAGAGATTTGGGAGCCGGATAACTGGATGTCCTGCAATTTTTTCGGGTGCCTTTTGGCAGCGAGGAATGCCTGAATAGCACTGGTTGTGAGATCGTTTATGAAAAGCAGATATAACATTGCATTGATACCAAGCAGTGAGAGTGATTCAGTTGTAAAATGCGCGTATTTTCTGTCAGATATAGCAGATAGTTATTTGTTGGGTGAGCACTCACTGCCGCACGTTACTTTGTGTCAGTTTCAGGCTAATGAATCTGATATCGAGTCTATTTGGGAAAAGGCCCGCAACGAGTTAAGTCAAACATCAATTGAGCTAACATTCGAAAAATTTAGTTGTATCACATTTGACAAATCTACTTTTTGGGCATCGTTATTGCCGGATAATGGCGATGAGTTGATGAAGATGCACAGTGTAATTGCAGGTATTGTAAAGCAACCTGTTAAAGCTAATTATGATCCCCATATGACATTAATAAGCACAAAAGATTCTTCGTATGAAAATTTGGTTAATGATCTATTTAAAACATATAAACCTATCCGAGATGTTTTTGTTCTGGCTTTGGGGAAGTCTGACGAGGTAGGACAGCTTACTGAGATAATTTATTCTTCTCAGCTAAAGAGTAATCTCTCGTATCGTTTTTAAAGCAATGGACTGGATAAATAATGCAAAACTCCTATTTAAGCTTGTCAGACGGATCAGTTTTACCAAAGAATCAAATACATTTTAAATATTTTTTCATTGTATTGGCGCTTTTTATTTCCACCTGGTTAACGTCTGACATAGCAGCGGTAAAGATGGTTTCAGTGTTTGGCATTACACTGACGGGTGGTTTCATCATTTTTCCCTTTACAACCATGCTTGGTAGTGTTCTTGTCGAAGTGTATGGATATAAAAATGCCAGACAGGCAATTTGGGCTGGCTTGGCATTGAACCTTACTTTTGTTTTTTTCATTAATATTGTGTATCTCGTTCCAGCTTCACCACATTGGAAATTAAATAGCGAATTTAAGAGCATCCTGGTTCCGGGAATGCGGATAGCAATAGCATCTAGCGTTAGCTTTATTATTTCTGAGTTTGCTAATAGTTATTTGATGGCAAAGATGAAAATATCTAGTAAGGGGAAATCGCTCATCAAGCGAATTTTTGTCTCATGTAGTTGTTCTTTTCTTTTAGATATTATTTTGTTTTTAACATTGGCATTTTATGGAACCATGCCAGATGAAATGCTGTTTACGTTGATTTGCATAGCATATATTAAAAAAGTGTTATGCCAGATTATCTTTTTCCCGCTTGTTTGTTATATTGCATCGTTACTGAAGAAATATGAAGGCATAGATCTTTATGACTACAACACAAAATTTAATCCTTTCTCGCTTGATAATGTCTATGAGTTAGACCGATCAGGCAAAGATAGTTCAAAGAAAAATTCCTCAATTCTTGAAGACAGAGAATTGAATCATGCCGCAACGTAATCGTTTCATTGTTCAAATCTGTGAATATTTACACTTGGCCAAATTGAAATTTCTGGAGCTTCTTGGTAAGGATCAACCTGTATGTCGGATAGAGGAAATTGATACAGAAAAAAGAATTATCATTGTTCATAGCCGAGGGGTATCGGCTCCAATCAAATTCCGATTTGATGAGATTATTAATGATACTGTTATGCTCTCATGTTTATCTCCAGAGCAGGCATCTTGGGTAGGCTATTACTTTGGCATGTATTATGAGAATCTTCTTAAGGATAAAAAGGATTTTCATTTTCATCCGAATAATTTTGATTTCGCATCCAGTAATTATGATGCAAGGTGTAAGTTAATGCTGCAGGATAGGCTTGGAAACATCTTTTATTTAGATAGGCTTACTAATTTGACGCATAAGCGATCTGTAATAAGCATTATCACTACCTCTGGTGTGATTAATAATTTTGATTCGATAGAGGCCTGTTATCTGGGTATTTTAGCCGGTATTTTTATTTCAAAAAATGATGGCCAAAAGAAAATTAAAATTCAGGAAAAAAACTACCTGAAATTGGTACAGTAAAATACTGTTTAACCTGTTGTCCGGTCTCTTCTGGAATATAGCATTGTTAATACAGTGACCCCCATGATGGTGTGTTCCTGTTTATTATAAAAAATCACTTCTGATCCGTGAACGACGGGCTGTAATTGCCATTTTGGAGGATCAATAATCAATTCTCTCAAAGAGAGAGTATTTTCTTTATTTATCTTAACGAGGACGATATCTGCATCGGTAGGTGTTTCATTTGGCTCGATAATGAATAATGTCCCAAGGGGGAAGCGGGGTTGCATGGACGGCCTGCTTTCTAAAGCAAAGGCTTCATCACTGAATGAATACTGATCTCCGAGAGTAATGGGGTGCCAGTCTTTCCATGATTTTAAGTCGATATCTTTAACTGACTTTATGTTTGATGCTGTTTTCCAATCTAAAATTGGAATAAATTGCGGTACGTTTTTGCTCATTAGCGAAATTGATCTTGTTTCATTATCACCCATTAAAGAGTCGATGCTCACATTGAAATAATTAGCGAGTAATGTGAGGGTTGAAATTCGAGGATCAGCAGTTTCCCCAGAAACAATTCTTCTGACTGTCATAACCGGGATATTAATAGCCTGGGCGACATCGCTTTCTGACAAATTTTGTTCATCAAGCAACGCACGTAAGTTTTTTGCCAGCTTTTTTAGCTGGGTTTTATTTATTTTAATTGTTGCAATTGTATTCATAAGCTTCTGAGTGTCGTTTGTATGTTTAATTTAATCAAGTAGTTAATTTTATAATAAAACATTTATTTATATCAATAATAACATTTTTATAAACTAATTGCATTATTAGTAACAAATTATTTATATATTTGTTGTAATAATAACAAATTTGTTATAATTTATCGGTCGTTCATGAAATGTAGTAAATAAGATAATTGTACTGGGGTTGCAAAGAACGATAGGTGAGCTATGACTCATAAAACCAAGCAGTCAGAATTTTTTAAAAACGCAGGTAGTCCTTTCACTGAATTATTTTCATTGTTGAAGCGGTATGACCATTCATCCGAAGGACTGCCAACATTGGCTTATGATGCTCATGAGCTCAAGGTCATAGATCAGCATATTGATAATGCAATTAATGTCCTATTGCAGGGTTTGCAGGATGTCGGGCATTTGATGGGTATTTCCTCATCAGGTGAAAGTGTAAGCGCAGAATTAAGTCATATTGGGTTCTTTATTTCCGCTATTACCAATCTGACAGAAGCATTAAATGATCTGAGATCGGATACAGATTATGTATTAAGGAAACGAGGAGTATCAAATTATTAAATTTTGACAAAAGAAAAAGTATCAAGACGATACATTGCGATAAATATTGGATTGGAGAGGAAGCGTATGATGCGCTATTTAAGCAAGGATCAGAAAAATTTGTACCAGCAATATTCCAGATTGAGTGAAGAAGCTATTAAAGTTTCGAAGCTGCATCAGGAAAACAAATCTTCAAACGAAAATATATGGAAGTTAATTTCCAAAGAAGGAATTTGGAGATTGCCAATTCCTAGGCAATATGGTGGCCACGGGTTAAGCTGGCAGGATTGTGTTGTTGCCCTGGATGGATTCTTCAGTAATTATTCCGATATTAAATGCTTTACCTTGTTTATGTCACAAGTCAGTTCCCTATATCTTGTTTCACAATATGGAACAGAATCCGTTAAAACGAGATATCTGCCGCGTCTGATACAAGGTGAAATGGCTTGTCTTGTTATTTCTGAATGCATTCAGAAATTGCTGCATCAAAAATCCTATTTAGATAAAAATCGAAATCAAATTTTATATATGAATAGCAATAAAATTCTTATTCATGCTGAAAAGAATGAGGATGATATTGTTTTTTATATCAGCGAAAAAAAATCATGTACGTCGTCAGTAGTAATAAATAAATCAATTTTGATCGAGGATAATAAATTTATTGCAAAAGACGTCGGGTTATCTGCGTTGTGTGATCTTATCAATTTTGAGCGGTTATTTTATGGAATATTAGCAGCAAAATCTGCGTTGATGACAATAGAGAAATGTCAAAACCATCGCAAGAGTGCGTAAAAAATTAAGCTAGCTAAAAGGTTGCCATCTATTCTGAATGTAGGTTTTTTTCAATATTGGAATAATCTTAATTGTTCAGATGATAGCAAAAATGAAAAGTAACATTAATAAAATAAGGACTAAATTATGAAGTTAATAAATAGATTTTCTATTGATTACCGTTCTGCAAGTGTCGTCCAGTTGCCAACGAAAGGAATGAATGGTGTTGAAATGATATTGCCAGGAGGTTCTACATCAACAGCAACATCATCATCATGTTCGTGTGGTGCTGTAGTTAAAAAGTAAATGTGCTTTGTCATTATGCTGGCTGTTTTAGACAGCCAGCATATGACTGCATGGGAGATAGAGTGTATGAAGAAATCAAAAAGCTGGCTGAAAAAAGAAGGGCTTGTTTATTCAGTATTGGCTAGAAATGCTTATCAAACAAGAACACCACATGTTAGGTCGACCGGATTTAGAATGGCGCCTTTGCATTACAGTGAGCGTCAACAACTAGATAATTTGGCTGAAACATTTCTTGTTAATTCATTTTTAAAGCGAAATGACCCTGAAATTGAAACATCCATTTCATCTTATTTGACAGATGACGGAATTAAAATGGTTTCATTAAGTGGGCAGGAAGACCTTTCAGCTTATCATTTGGTTGAACTTGATGAAGGTGCGCCATTAGATTGTGTATTCCTGTCGAAACGAACAACGATTCCTGTCTACAAGCGAACATTAAT
>CAYTKY010000022.1:0-26990 GCA_964438435.1 uncultured Coxiellaceae bacterium
TTGGATTCATAAAACGATTCATGCTGGCGAGTTGAAATTCATAATCGAAATCAGTCACTGTGCGTAATCCACGCAAAATCACATTTGCACCGTGTTTTTTTGCAAAATCTAATAACAAACTATCAAATCCAGCTACTTCTACATTCCGATAACCATTTAATACTTCCATCGTCAGGGCAACCCGTTCTTCTAAAGTAAACAAAGGTTTCTTGTTGGGACTCGCAGCAATTCCTACGATGACGCTATCAAAAATGGTTGTTGCTCGCTCAATTAAATCAACATGACCATACGTGACCGGATCAAATGTACCCGCATAAACTGCAATATTTTTCATTCAGTTATCCTATTATCAACAAATAAGATGTGCTTATTTTAACCGCTCTTCTCCGCAATTATTCGCATTATACGCTATAATAGAGACATTGGGTTTAAGCAGTATCCCAACTGACTCAGGAATAAAAACAATTTACTAAAACTAAAAAGGACACCGCATATGTCCGACTTTAAAATCATCCGTAACGATCAAAACGAAGTCTTATACCTTGAGACAGCACTGACAGGCAAGGACTTACTCAACACACCTAAACTCAACAAAGGTTGCGCTTTCACACAAGAAGAGCGAATACAATTTGGTTTAACGGGGTTACTCCCCTATCAAGTGGAACCACTTGAACAACAAGTGAAACGCATGTACATGCAATACAATGAACATCACACGAATTTAGGAAAAAATATTTATCTGAATGTGTTGAATGATTACAACGAAACATTATTTTACAAATTAGTGGCCGATCATTTAGAAGAAATGCTCCCTATTATTTACACCCCCACGGTTGGCGAAGCTGTCAAACGATTTAGTCTTGAACATCGCAGAGCTAAAGGTCTTTATATTAATTATGCGGATCGTGATCACATCGATGACATTCTTGATCATCGCGTTGCACCTGAAGTGGATGTCACCGTTGTCACTGATGGCGAGGCCGTATTAGGCATTGGCGATCAAGGTATCGGTGGCATTAATATTTCAAATGCAAAACTCATGATTTATTCTTTATGCGCCGGAGTCAGCCCTTATCGATGTTTGCCAATTCAATTAGATGTCGGCACAAATAATCCCCATTTGTTAAATGACCCCATGTATTTAGGTTGGCGACACGAACGCATCAGCGGACAAGCATACGATGATTTTGTTGATAGATTTGTTCGCGCCCTCACAAAAAAATTTCCACACATTTTTTTACATTGGGAAGATCTTGGGCGTGACAATGCAAGACGCATTTTAAATCGATACCGAGAAACGATTTGCACATTCAATGATGATATGCAAGGAACCGGTGTCATTGCACTCGCTTGCGTATTAAGCGGCATCATGGCAAGCAGCATTCCTCTACACAACCATCGTATTGTCATTTTGGGTGGAGGGACAGCCGGTGTGGGAATTGCAGATCAGCTAATGAATGCTTTTTCTCGTAGCGGATTAAGCCAGGAAGAAGCACGATCGCATTTTTGGTTATTAGATAAAGCAGGGCTCTTAACTAATCAATCGCCTTTACTCCCTTTTCAAGCCGTCTATGCGCGCGATTCAACAGAAATATCTAAATGGACCTTGCGCAAACCACCGCTCATTGATTTGTATGATGTGGTCAACAATGTCAATCCCACTATTCTGATTGGTTGTTCAACAGCAACCGGTGCTTTCACGGAAGAAATTATCAAACGCATGGCTGAACGAATTGATAGACCAATCATCATGCCTTTATCGAATCCGAATTCATTAGCAGAAGCAACACCGGATGATTTAATTCGTTGGACAGAAGGCAAAGCCATTATCGCAACAGGAAGCCCTTTTCCAGAAGTAGAGTATCGGGGAAATCGATATCGCATTGCTCAAAGTAATAATGCATTTTCCTTTCCTGGTATTGGGTTAGGGTGCATTGCAGTCAAAGCAAAAAAGGTGTCAGATGATATGCTATGGGCTGCCACACAAGCATTATGTCAGTGTTCTCCTGTCTCCCAAGACAAAATGGAACCTATTTTACCCAAATTGTCTGAAGCCAAAATGGTAAGCCAAGCTGTTGCATTAGCTGTTGCGGAACAAGCTTGCAAAGAAGGATTAGCACGTATCCCTGCACAAACTGATCTGAAAATGTTGATCAAACGCATGATGTGGGAACCCCGATATTACCCTTATCAGAAAAGATAGGATTTGCTATGATCTCGTTTTATTATTTTGTATCCATACATCATGAATAATCGTTACCTACAAGCATTAGGTATAACACGCTGGCAATTACGAGAAAAAAATGATTGTCATGCAGCCACCACGCCTGCATCGATCACCAACCTCGATGAAAAAACAATGTGGAAATCATTACAAGAAGCGGTCAAACAATGCACTGCTTGCGATTTACACCAAACACGCACGCAAACAGTGTTTGGTACAGGCAATACACAAGCGAACCTCATGATCATCGGTGAAGCACCTGGATTTCACGAAGATCAACAAGGTGAACCTTTCGTTGGCCGTGCAGGACAGTTATTAACAGCCATGTTGCATGCAATTCATCTTTCGCGCGATCAAGTTTATATTGCCAATATTTTAAAATGTCGACCGCCCAATAATCGCGATCCGCAACAAGATGAAGTAAATTTATGCACGTCTTTTTTAGACCAACAAATTGCGTTGATTAAACCCACTGTCTTGTTGGCTGTCGGTAGAATTGCAGCGCATTATTTATTAAAAACAAAATCATCGCTTGAATCCCTACGCAATCGTTTGCATGTTTATGGCGAGCATCGTATCCCGCTGATTGTGACCTATCATCCTGCTTATTTATTGCGAAATCCATCTGATAAGAAAAAAGCCTTTTTAGATTTACAATTTGTGTTAATGAATTTAAAAAAATAAACATCAGATCTGGGTGAATCCATCACGCAAAAGACATTGTATCAGCTGTAATTGTCGTGCTAATGCGCCACGATTAGCTTCCACAACTCGTAATGCACGCATCCCTCTTTGTTTGCGCTCATCTTCATTTTGCATCAATATCATCAATTCATTAACAAGCGTTGGCGCATCATGCACGATCGTTAATGCCGCATTAGAAAAAAACAATTCGCTAATTTCAGCAAAATTAAAAAGATGTGGACCCGTTAAAATGGGTTTTCCTAGCGCACCCGGCTCTAATATATTATGCCCTCCTTGCGGAATAAAACTTCCACCGACAAATGCAACATCAGCAGCACCATATAATAATAATAATTCACCCATCGTATCCCCTAAATAAACAGCTGCTTCAATAACAGATGAGGGTGATTGACTACGTCGTACCGTTCTAAAAGATTGTTCACATAATTTCGCAATGGCATTGAATCGATCTGGATGACGAGGTACTAAAATTAATAAAGCGTTTTCATTTTTCTCACGTAGTTGTTGATGTGCAGCTAACACAATGTCTTCCTCACCTTCGTGCGTACTGGCTGCAATCCACGTGAATCGATCACATCCCAATTGATCACGCAACACAGCACTTCGTGCCGTTAATTCCTGTGGTAATTCCAAATCAAATTTAATATTACCCGACACCCTGACCCGTTCTTTGGGTGCACCTAATGCAATCAACCTTTCGGCATCTTTTTTACCTTGTGCTGCAATCAGCGTCAGAGATTGCAACATCTCACGCGTCAAACTCGCAATGCGTTGATATCCTTTCGCAGATTTTTCAGAAAGCCTTGCATTCGCTAAACAAACCGGAATTTGTCGCTGATGACACGCTGCTAACAAATTGGGCCATAATTCTGTTTCCATGATAATCGCCATGACCGGATGCATTGCTTGCAAAAAACGTCTCACCGCATCTGGCAAATCATATGGAATATAAACTTGTGTCACACGATCCCCCAATGCGGTTTTAATGCGAGCAGCACCCGTTGGGGTCATGGTCGTCACCACAACAGGTAAATCAGGAAAATCTATTTTCAATGCATTAATGAGCGGAACAGCCGCAAAGGCTTCACCGACAGATGCCGCATGAACCCATAATGATTTCTCAAATTTAACAGGATAAAAACCGAATCGTTCTGGAATACGTTGTCGATAAGCTGGTTGGCGCAAGGATCGCCAATAAAGACGAGCGATAAGATAAGGCAGCGCGAGATAGAATAAAAAAGAATAAAAGTATCGCATCTGTTATCACTCCGATCAAAAAAAGAGAATCATGTTGATAGATCCCTTTCATTTTTGCAAGCGATTGCCAGACACATTTCGGTACACGATAAAATGGAAAAATGTTAGAATCGGGCATCATTTAAAAGTTGACCCCGAGATAATATGCATCATTTTTTACCAGAAATTGTGCCTGATTTTCGCGATACATCCATCCTGGTCGTTGGCGATGTCATGCTTGATCGCTATTGGTTTGGCGAAACGTCCCGTGTTTCGCCTGAAGCCCCCGTGCCGATTGTCAAAATAGATAGTATCGACGATCGCCCAGGTGGCGCTGGCAATGTTGCGCTCAATATTTCAAGCTTGGGTGCTCACGTCACCCTCCTTGGCATCACAGGGAATGATGAAGCGGGACATACGTTAAAACAGCAATTAACAGCGGCTTCTATCCAGCATGATTTGTGCGTGTCGGATTCAATCACAACCACTGTCAAATTGCGCGTGATTAGCCGACATCAACAATTATTGCGCATGGATTTTGAAAAAAATTTAGCAATCAATCACGCTGATTTTATTGAACATTATAAAAAACACTTGCATCAACATCATGTCGTCATTTTATCCGATTATAATAAAGGCACGTTATCTGACCCATCCATGCTCATTGAGCTTGCGCGCCAGGCCAATATTCCTGTCATTGTTGACCCCAAAGGATTGGATTTTAGCCTTTATCAACGCGCTAATATCCTGACTCCTAACTTTAAAGAATTTGAAGCCATTGTCGGACGTTGCGAGACTGAACAAGCTATTTTAGATAAAGGTCGCGCATTGATTGCACAATATCAAATCGATGCTTTACTCATCACTCGCGGTGAAAATGGAATGACACTCGTTCGTCCACAAGATTCCATGCACTTTCCCGCGTATGCTCGTGAAGTACTCGATGTCACAGGCGCAGGTGATACCGTCATCAGTATGTTAGGCGCTGCATTGGCCGCTAACATCGATCTATTATCCGCAACCGCTTTAGCCAATTTAGCTGCTAGCATTACTGTCAGTAAATTAGGCGCCGCCACAGTGAGCCCGCCTGAATTACAAGTGGCATTAACCGGTCAAACCAGTTTTGCAACAGGCATTGTCAATGAAGAACAATTATTAAAAGCCGTTCAAGAAACTCGCGCACAAGGGAAAAAGATTGTTTTCACCAACGGATGTTTTGATATTTTGCATGCCGGACATGTCGTGTGTTTACAATTAGCAAAACAATTAGGTGATCAATTAATTGTGGCTGTCAATACAGATGAATCCATTCAAAAATTAAAAGGACCTCATCGCCCTATCAATCATCTGGATCATCGTATGACGGTACTCGCTGGATTAGGTGTCGTTGATTGGGTCGTTCCTTTCAGTGACGATACCCCAGAGCGTTTACTGAAATTAATTCAACCTGATTTATTAGTCAAAGGCGGTGATTACACATTAGATCAAGTCGTCGGTGCTGACATTGTGCGTGCTTATGGCGGTGAAGTGCGCATTGTGAATAGTCAAATTACGTCGAGTACTCACATCATTAATCGGATCAAACAGACCCTGCAACAAGAAGATAACGATTCGCTAACAAAGGGAGATATCCAACAATATGGCTGATTCGGGTAATCTCTACATCATTTCCGCCCCTTCTGGTGCGGGTAAAACAACGTTGGTCAAAGCCTTGGTGGATTCACTTTCCAAAATCACCGTTTCCATTTCACATACCACGCGCGCAAAGAGACCGGGCGAAATGAACGGCGTGAATTATTATTTCATCGATAAAAACCTCTTTGAAAAAATGATTGCACAAAATGATTTTCTTGAATATGCCACTATTTTTGATCATTGGTATGGCACTTCAAAAAGCTGGGTCAATGAAACGTTAGCGCAAGGATTAGATGTCATTTTAGAAATTGATTGGCAAGGTCACCAACAAATTAAAACATTATTTCCTGACTCAATCGGTATTTTTATTTTACCGCCTTCATTAAATGATTTACGTGACCGTTTAATGAAGCGTAATCAAGATGACGCTAATATCATCAAAAAACGCCTTGCCGATACTTCCGAAACAATTTCTCATGTCTATGAATTTGATTATGTGGTGATGAATGACGATTTTACGAATGCGTTACATGATTTAAAAACCATCATTGAAGCAGGCCGACTTTTACAAAAGCGACAAACGAAACAATATGCCCGATTAATTGGGGAATTATCGACATTATCGTGAGAATTCTGGTATCATTCCCGCTCATCGAATCGAAATACAACAGCAGGTATTATCCCATGGCGAGAGTGACGGTAGAAGATTGTCTCAGAAATGTAAAAAATCGTTTTGAATTAGTGATTGTCGCGTCCAAAAGAGCCCGCCAATTGATGCGTGGCAAAGAAGCCCATGTCGAATGGGATAATGACAAACCAACCGTCGTTGCATTGCGAGAAATTGCGTTGGGCTATGTGAATATGCCTGAACATGAGACGCAACACGGCGATCATTACGAAGCCCTTGCCTTGCACAAACCGGCATCCAATGATATCCCGACCACACCACCTTCCGCTTCGCTCGAAGAATAAGTTGGTCGAAAATCTTCCAGGGAACTCCGTCATTCAACCGGCCAGTGCTTTGAGCACTGCTTTTGGTGCTCTATCAATTACCTTAAGGAAATTGCGAGCGATTGCACTTGGCGTGCGTCGATGCTGCTCCCATTCCTGAATTGTTCTCACGCTAACACCAAAATATCCAGCAAAGTCTTTTTGTGAGACCTGCAACTTTTCACGAATTGCCTTCACATTAATTTTCTTAGGTGGTTGCACGTGGTTAAACTTTTTTAATTGTGATCGCGTGAGTGGTTTAACTTCGGGATGAGATTTTGAAGCAGCAACCCTCTGTTTCTTAGTTAAAGGTTTTACTTTACCCCATTTTGTTTTAGTTCGCGACTTATGCTTCGTCATACGCTTTGTCCTCATTTTTGGTTACCCTCCTAACAGAGATCATCCTTTTCTTCCCTTGATGCATAGACCCATCTTTCATCGATTAACTATACGGCAATGACGTATCGCTCTCAAGCATGAAGCAACCAACCATACCAAAATCATTCTCACTGGAAAAAATTTGAAAAAATAATTTATTTTACAAGATACTGAACACGCTCTAACACGTTCTTCGCTTCAGCCTCTAATAAGTGTATGTTGGGCCATGATCGCAACCAGGTTATTTGTCGCTTTGCCAATTGTCGCGTTGCAACGATCGCTTTGGTGCACATTGCTTCATGGCACAGATGACCCTCTAGAAATTCCCATACTTGTCGATACCCGACTGAACGCATGGAGGGTAAATCTGCGGTTAAATCACCCCGCTCATATAACCGCTTCACTTCATCAACCAATCCCATTTCCAGCATGAGATGAAATCGAATAGCGATGCGCTCATGCAATAACACGCGATTTTCTGGCATTAAACCGATGTTAATAACACGATGATCCGATAAAGAAGGCTGTTCGCTTGATTGCCAAACCGATATCGGTTGACCCGTCAAACGATACACTTCTAAGGCTCGCTGTATGCGCTGACTATCACGCACATGGATACGCGCCGCTGCGACAGGATCAACGCTAGCTAGCTCCGCATGCAAACTCTCCCATCCTTCTTGATGGGCTCGTGCTTGTAGTTGCTTGCGCAAATCAAGATCGGCGTGCGGCAATGCGGCAAGCCCTTGTTGCAAAATGCGAAAATACATCATGGTACCGCCCACGAGCAGTGGGATTTTTCCGCGAGAAAAAATATCGTCTATTTCTCTCAACGCATCCAGACGAAATCTTCCCGCTGAATAACTTTCTTTAGGATCGACCACATCAATCAAACGATGCGGCGCTATTTGCAAAATAGCTGCGCCAGGTTTTGCCGTACCGATATCCATACCACGATACACCATGGCTGAATCCACACTGATAATCTCACAAGGCAAATGTTGTACCATTTGCACTGCTAACGCTGTTTTACCAGAGGCAGTCGGGCCCATTAAACAAATGACAGGTAAGCGAGAAGAGATCGACATGATGGGTCTATCGCCCACGTAAAAACAATTTATCTAATTCATCCAATGATAATTGGACACACGTCGGACGCCCATGATTACATTGTCCGCTGTGATCGGTTTTTTCCATATCACGCAATAGCGCATTCATTTCTGGTAACGTTAAACGATGTTGTGCACGCACAGCTGCACGACAAGCCAACGTTCCCAACAAATGGTGTATTTCTTTTTGTGCACGCGAACTGTGGTCATGCACCATTAAATCAGCCACCATATCACGCACCAATTGTTCGATCGGCCCTTCCGCTAATATTTGTGGAACTTCGCGAACCACGATCGTTTCATTCGCCATGCGTTCGACTTTAAATCCGAGTTGCTGAAAAAATAATTGCTCTGCTTCAACTTTTTCTATCTCACGTTGCGATAACGTCATCGTGATCGGTACTAATAATAATTGCACGGGCATCTTTTGCTGCGCGAAAGCGGTTTTCATTTTTTCATACACAATGCGTTCATGCGCTGCATGCATATCCACCATCACTAACCCTTGTGCATTTTCAGCTAAAATATAAATAGTATGTAATTGCCCCAATGCAAATCCTAAGGGAGGAATCGTGGGTTCGACGGGAATATTTTTTTTATTTTCTGTGATCACCGAAGCCGTCTGCGATTTTTCCACAGAAGCGGGAGAATGCGTTTCCCCGTGCAAGTCACGATAAAGACTTAATTCACGCTGAATAACTCGATCCATTTTTTCACGCGTGATGTTAGGCAACCCAGGTTTTGTTACAGGCGGGGCAGGCGAAGGTGTTTGAATAACCGGAACCCATTCATGCTTGGCTTCCGTTGGAATTTGTAACGGTTGATGATGCTTAATAGAAGAATCATCGATGGATGTATTCGCCAAGGCATCTTTTACACCGCGCAAAATAAAATCATGAACCATTCTTGATTCACGAAACCGCACTTCATGTTTGGTCGGGTGCACATTGACATCAACTTGCGTGGGCAAAATTTCAAGAAATAAAACATAAACAGGATGACGATCACGATATAACACATCGTGATACGCTTCTTTTAATGCATGCACTACTAATTTGTCCCGCACCATCCGGCCATTGACATAAAAATATTGTAAGTCAGCTTGGCTACGAGAAAATGCAGGCGCACCAATCCAGCCTGTCAAACGCATTCCCGCACCTTCTGCTTCAATTTGCAATGCGTTTTCAACAAAGCTTGCTCCACATAGCGCGGCCAATCGATCTTTCATTGTCACGGTTTCTTGTATGGGAAAATATTGTCGAATGACACGTTGTTGATGTCTTAAAGTAAAACCCGTTGTAAATGAAGACAAAGCAATGCGTTTAATTAATTCATCAATATGATCAAACTCTGTTTTTTCAGAACGCAAAAATTTACGGCGCGCAGGGGTATTAAAAAATAAATCTCTCACTTCAACGGTTGTGCCTTGTGGATGGGCTGCAGCCGATACAACAACATCACTCCCTCCCGCCATCGTCACTTGCCAAGCCGTTGTTTTTGCTAAAGCAGATATCATGGTTAATCGCGAGACAGAACTAATACTTGCCAATGCCTCACCCCGAAATCCCAGTGTCATGATTTGCGAAAGATCGTCTGATTGCGTGATTTTACTCGTCGCATGACGACCTAATGCTAATGGCAAATCTTCCGCATGAATACCTGATCCATTATCACGCACACGAATTAATCGCACCCCGCCTTGTTCGATATCGATATCAATTTGAGTGGCACCCGCATCCAAACTATTTTCGACTAATTCTTTGACAACCGATGCAGGACGCTCGATGACTTCCCCAGCTGCTATTTGATTGGCAAGAAGTGAGGGGAGTGTTTGAATGCGCTGAGTCATGAGTGCAACTCTTTGTTAAAGTCAGTGCCCTCACAATAAAATGAAAATCTGATCATGGCAAGGTTTGCACGATGCTTTCTCTATTTGATAAGATGCATTGATCATGAATCTATCAATTACTTGATCACTACCCTTTTCAAGAAGATGAACTCACATCATGAATCAAATTAAATCAAAACGCTCTGCTTGCTGCCGCGGTTGGCTAAATTATTTTTTGCAAGAAACGCGCAAGAAAGCAACGTCTGACGAACCCTTGCAAAACATCATTGACCCAACAATAGCAGCAAACAGAACATCCAAGATCATCAATGGGTTATTGCTTTTAGTTGGCTTACTTTTGTGCGGTACTTTGTCTATTTTTCTCGGCAAACAATTATGCTGGGATCAAGCAAACTACCATTATTATATCGCTTATGCTTTGTTACACCATCGTTACACCCTGGATTATTGGCCAGGTGCATGTGTTCATCAATTTTTAAATCCAACCATGGATTTATTACCTTATTATCTCATCAATCATTTCACACCACGCATGACAATTTTTTTATTAGGCGCACTCCATGGTATCAATTTTTGGTTACTCATTTTAATTGCACAACATTTTTTGCAAGGTTCTTACCGCATTACGCTTTCTGTTTTATTTGCCTTGATTGGATTATACGGACCCACTGCTTTAACAGGAATTGGCTCATTTCAAAATGATCATTTTCTAAGTATGTTTGTTTTAGCTTTTGTTTTACTACAGCTCAAGATGATTGAATTCAGCAAAGAAAACACCGCTTTTTATTTTCGTTATCTCATCATAGGCGGCGTATTGTTAGGACTCAGTGCAGGATTGAAATTAACCGCCGCTATTTATTTAATCGGTGCATTGGCCGCTTCATTCGTTTTACCCATGCCGATCAAACAGCGCTGCAACACCTTATTCATATGGGGCTGTGCGATCACACTTGGTTTTCTCATCACAAATGGTTATTGGATGTGGATGATGTGGCAACAACATCATAACCCTCTTTTTCCTTTTTTTAATCGTCTCTTTCATTCACCTGATTTTCCATTCATCAACTGGCGCGATGAATTTCATCTTCCCCAAACTGTTTTACAAACCCTATTCTATCCTTTTTATTTTTCTTGGGATGGGCGGACAGGCGATGTCGGCTTTAGAGATGTGCGATTTCTCATTGTCTATGTTTTATTGATCATGGTTGGCGCACAGTGGTTATGGAAGAAAATAAAAAAAAATCGGCTCGCTAAATCCAATCCGTTATCATTATCTCAACAATGGTTTTATGCTTTTTTTATTTTTTCTTATATCGTTTGGCAATCCTATTTTTCCATTGCCCGTTATCTCATCGTTTTGGAATTACTTGCACCGCTCATGATTTATCTTTTAATCACTCAATTCATTCAAGAAAAAGGAATGCGTTTCATTTTTATTTTTACTTCTTTTTATCTGATTTGTTTTTTGCTTTTACCTTTACAATTCGCAAGAGCACCTTGGTATCGCGCAACCTTCTTTAATATCACACTGCCTCCCGTGGTTTCGACCATACCCAACGCCACCGTGCTCATTGCCAATCCTTCGTATGTGATGACTTACGACCCTCAACCGTTAACTTATCTCATTCCTTCTTTCCCTGAAAAATGGCAATTCATTGGGATTCCTTTTTTTGAAAATGAAAAATTTAGATTGGATAAGGCAACCATTCATCACATCAAATTAGCTCTCAAAAAAAACTCGCCCTTCTATTTGCTAACAACCGATCGCAACATGCCTGAATTATATCGTTCGGCTCAATTATTCGGATTAAAACCGAACGGTGCTTGTCAAAAAATTAATAGTGATCGACAAGCTATCTTAAAAAATATAATTTTGTTGTGTCCGGTAAAAAGCTAATGTTCCCCTCCATAATGCAGCGGCTAATTGTTTTTGATAATTCGTATTCGCCAAGAGCGATTCTTCTTTTGGATTCGTAATAAAACCAACTTCAACTAAAATGGAAGGAATATCCGGTGATTTCAATACCACAAAAGGAGCTTGCTCGACATGTGGATAATGCAATGACGATATATCATCCAATGCATTTAATATTTTTTTTCCCAACTGCAGGCTATCGCGAATGGTAGTGGTTTGCGCAAGATCAATCAAAACAGATCGCACCATGGGGCTGCGATCTTTCAGTGAATCTAATGCAATATCATCTAATTCAGCATAATGATCGCGCTTTGCAAGCCAACGTGCCGCTTCGCTGGTCGCACCATGTTGTGATAAAGCATAAACTGAAGCACCCATTGCACTGTGATCAAGATAACCATCGGCATGAATGGCAATGAAAACATCCGCCTCTTTTTTGCGTGCCAACGCTAAACGCCGACGCAACGGAACAAAATAATCACCGTGCCGAGTAAGTATCGCACGCATTTTTTTTTGTTCATTGATTAAATTTGCTAATTTTTTTGCAATCGATAAAACAATATTTTTTTCAACCATTCCTCGCTTACCGATCGCTCCCGTATCTTTGCCGCCATGCCCGGGATCAATCACAATGGTAAACACATGAGAGGTTGCTGAATAAACGATATTGCTCGTAGCCAAATAACATAGCACTAGCCATGCTATGCGTTTAAATTGACTGAGACAATCGATGTAAAATTGTTTTTCCTTTTTCTGAACGACTTTCAATTTTTAATTTCCTTCCTTGAGAGGAAAATGCAATCGAACAAACTAAATCTGGCGCAGGCAAAAAGGGAAAACCCTTTTCAGGCCATTCAATTAAACAAATTGATTCATCAAAAAAATATTCTTCGATACCCAATTGCTCCAATTCATTGGCTGATTTCAAACGATAAAAATCAAAATGAAATATTTTTTTCTGTGCAATCTCGTAAGGTTCGACCAGTGTATACGTAGGGCTTTTAACCTTGCTTTCATATCCTAATCCACGTAACAACCCCCGCGTAAATGTCGTTTTTCCAGCACCTAAGGGGCCTTGTAGAAAGATGACCGCTCCATGCTCTATTAAAATCACTAAACGCGCGGCCAAGACAAACGTGTCATGTTCCGTCGATAAATCGTAAGTTTGTTGCTCATTTTTTATCATAAATGAATTTTTTCTCATAAGGTTACCATAATATATTTTTTGCATAACCTTCTATAATAATAGGGAGGATTAAAAAAATTACAATCAATCAATCCTCACACAAGGCAAATAAAATAAAAATAACAGCTTGATAAATATAAAAATTTATCACTTTACGAGGAAGTGCGATGGTTGCTCAATACGAAGATGGTCCAGAAGAATCGCTGGGGTTTTCTGAACTTCGTGATTTCAGTCAAAGAGCCTCTCAATTAATCGGCACCGATTCTTTATTCGAAAATTATCCTGATGAGGGAACCTTCCAAGAATTACAATATTTAGCCCTCATTGGAAATATTCCACCTCTTATTAACAATATCGCGACACCCATTTCAAGCAATGTTTCACATATGTCCAGTCTCTTTTGGAATCTCGGCAGTGTGCTCGATTACTTTGCTATTTACGATAGCTATAAACATTTACCCGAAGTTAAGCGTCATCGAAAAGAAAAAAAAGCGCTCCTTGCCGCTGAAACAACGATTGCGACTGTAAGCAATTCCGCCTCGATTCTCACGTTGTTATCGCAATATGGTGTGCTACATGGTTTAGCTGCAACAGCATGCTTACCCTTAGCAGGCATCGTTGCATCCATTGAAATATGGGGAATAGCCATTCATTCAACCGTGCAATTAGCTCGAGCGATCAAAAAAACAGATCCTGTTTATTTATTTGAAAATAAAATGATTCAATATGAACAACTTTCAAAAAGAATTGTCGATTTATCAAATGAAGAACCGATAGATGCAGCTCTATTGGCTCGCTTAAAAGAAATTCGAGAACGCGTTTACAATGAGGCAATCGCGATTGTGCAGGTAAATTTTTCAACCAAAGTATCTTTTGAAACTCCGCAAAAAATGAAAAGTCTTAATGAGAGTTCGAGCGAGGAAGAAAAACGTATCCATGGCTATATCGAAAAATTTTATCGCTTAGCTTTTGAAAATGAAGATTCTGAAAAAGTAAAAACTCTTGCAACACAGCTTTGCGCCCCTGCCTCTAACGAAAATAAAGCTCTTGTTGATCAATTAATAGAAAATCAACGCGAAAAAGTGACTCATCACAAGATTAAAACCATTAGTAATTATATCGCCGCAGTCGGTGTCACGATGATGTCCGTCTCTCTGTTTTGTGGTCCTGCTGCACCCATTGTTTTGGGTTTAGGAATTGCCATTACAGCAGTAGCCGGTATTATTAAATTAAGCCAGGTGATTTATGACTATGCCAGTAACAAAATAGCAAAAAATAATCGAATAAAAGAAGAAACGAAAAACTTATTATCTAAGTATTACGGGACAGGGGTCTTAACCACTGTTTTAAATACTATTCCAGTGACAGGCTTGACAGAACCATATATTAAAAAATATCAAGCCGCACTCAATGGCAGTGATGAAAATAAAAAAGCTAAAACATATGAAAAACTCCTCAAACTAAAACTTTCTTATGAACAAGCTTATCCTGCTGGAAAACAAACGAAAGAGAATGAAACTTTTTGGTATGAAAATATATTAAAAAAAGATCGACGAAATGTCTTTCAACGATTGGTATCGAAAATAGTTACAAAAAAAGAAATGGGACCTCAATATCATGGTTTGAGAAAAGCTCACAAAAACAAATTACTCGATAATGCACTGACAAAAAAAGTAGATGACATGGTTTTAGAAAAAGTATTTGGATCAACTCCGGAAGCCAAGAAAATTATTCAGGGATTAACTGATAAACAAAAAGAGCGAATCATTAATCGAGAATGTCGGAATCCACAAACGAATTGCCATAATAAAGATGATGCAGTCGAGGCCTCCATCAATCAAACAAATACCGCTACGGCAATTGTCAGTCCTCTGCAAAGTCAAAAAATCAAAAATCCAAGTTCTACAGATACGACCTCTCTAATTAAAGGTTCAGGAAGTTCTACCAGCATGCCTGGAAATTTATTCACCGAATCTCATAAAAAGATGAGTCGTGAAAATATGAGCAACACTTCCATCCCCACAGAAAAACCCTTCACTGAAAAAACTGGTTTTAAATCTTTATTAACTTTAGCTTTATTAGGGTCAGAACAAGATAAAAAACCTAATCAAGCGGTAAGTCACAGTACTCAGCAAGGTCAAGCAATCAATAGGCCAAGTCCTACAAATACAACCTCTCTAACTAAAGATTGTTCAGAAAGTCCTACTAGCATGCTTGGAAGTTTATTCGCCGAATTTACTTTACCTTTATTAGAGAAAAAGAAAGATGAAGAAAATGATAAAAATCTCCGAACACCTTCATCTTCTTTCAAAAAGAGTTGAAAATGCTACCACATGCAAATAAGCGCCGATTTTAACAGCATTACCCTCTTTCCATTTATTCAGACAACCATGCACCCCCTCTCCGGTTCAGCGTTGTGTGTTCCTGCATATTTTTGCAAGTTCCACATTTTTGTTCGACAAAAATTTTCCAATACGCCAATCAGCGTGGGCTGAGCGCAAGGAATTCGATAGTGCTGGGGGACAGCTAAGCGCCCATATATGATGTCAACACATAAACTATCGAGATGAAGAAAACAAGCTGACTCCTCTTTTAAAGAAGTATAAAAATGACGACCATCTCGCATGGTTTTCATTCGCATCAACGGTTGCGGATCCGGTTTTTTTTGTAAATAAGCAAGACCCTGACTGAAATGCTGTGCATCATTTTCTGGTATATGACGAAATACCCATGCAAATACGGCATCCTCTAACAACGCACATCGATAATAATAATAACCAGTATTGTTATTTCGTTGAGCAGTGAGTGCAACATAAGCATCCTTTAAATCTCGCAAGGTTTCCCAGCGAAATTGCATGCCTTTATCAATGATCGTTGGTTGGCTTGCATCAAACTCTTCTCTAAATTTTTTAATGGCAGCCATGGTATGAGGACTCAATATCCATTTGTTTGTTTCAGGATCACGGCCATTATTAAATTTTTCATCTGAAATAGCTTGAACAATCGGTGCAAAATCAAATTTCACGTGCTCGTTTTTCATTTCACTTATTTGTTTTTGCATTTCAGCTCTGCCGGCCTCTTTGCCACCATATTTTTTTTCAAAATACGGGGCCAGTGTTTCGCACATCTTCGTGTCACCTGCGCCATACACTAATTGTAAGGGCGTGACATTGGTCACTGTTACCGACTGCAATATCACTTCTTTGAAAATGATATCTAATAAATTAAGATTATTTTCAAGGAGCTGTTTTACTTTCATATCATCCGGTTCTTGAGACAATGCTTTGATAAAATAAGCCAACTTCGTTTCAAAAAGACAGTCTTTAAAAAATAGAGAAAAACTATAATCTGTTAAAGATAGCCGCCTATAATCAGCAAGCTCGAGGTTACTTAAGATAATGACACCGGGATCTGTCGATAATAATTCTTGCAGTCGGGATGGTTCACGATTTCGCATATTTTTATTTTTCACTCTCGTTTGGGGTCTGTTGACAATCGAAAACTAACTCTTTGCTTGCAAAAAGCAACGCTCACCGAGTCAAAATTGAGTAATTTTTTTCAAATAATTGTTTTTTTATTGCAAACAAACCTTAATGAATCGAGAGCACCCTGTCAACTCACGATGTTCGCCACACGCCTCAGATACGGCATCAAATCCATCGCGATCATGCCACGCTCACCTTCTTTTGATGCCAAATCGCCCGCCACAGCATGCAAATACACCCCTACTGTCGCCGCCTCTTTCAGCGGCACCTTTTGCGCAACCAACCCCCCTATCACACCACTTAAAACATCGCCCATTCCAGCTGAAGCCATGCCCGGATTGCCTTTATCACATAAAACAGGTTTTGTATCAGATGCCGCAATCAAGCTACCCGCGCCTTTCAATACACAAATGCCGCCATATTGCTTAGCGATAGCCATCACAGCAGCGACTCGATCTCGCTGAATAGCGTCAACAGATTGATTGAGTAACCGAGCTGCTTCACCTAAATGAGGGGTTAATATCCAATGATTGCAAGACATTTTTGTTTGCGATAACAAATTCAATGCATCCGCATCAACAATCATCGGCAAGTCCTTCGCACAGACAGATTGCCACATCATTCGCGACCATTCTGACTGACCTAAACCAGGCCCCAACACAATGACATCGGCCTTTGCAATAAGCGGTTCTAAATCCTCCGTACTCAAAACACCATGACACATGATTTCCGGTCGGGCCACATTCATCACAACCGCATTCTCCGGTCGCGTCGCCACACTGACCAACCCTGCACCAACACGCAAAGCGGCTTCCGCTGCCATTCGTGGCGCACCTGAAAAACCTAATGCCCCCCCGATCACTAAAACATGTCCCGACAATCCTTTATGCCAATCTTTCGTGCGAGGCCTAAAATAATGCTCATAATCAGAAAATTGAATGATTTCGATAGAAGACGACATATTCATCCTTGACGAACACGATAGCGCATACTCAAGATAATAAAAACTACTAGGATGGACGCAATGACTAACAACGAATAGAAAGTCGTGATCGCAAACCACGGCTCGATGACCATTTTCACGCCCACAAACATTAAAATCAATGCAATGCCATGTTTCAATAACTCAAATCGTTCAGCCATCGTCGCCAATAAGAAATAAAGCGAACGCAATCCCAAAATTGCAAAAATATTCGATGTCCACACAATGAAAGGATCTGTTGTAATCGCAAAAATAGCGGGGATACTATCGAATGCAAAAATAATATCACTGATTTCATTCAAGATGAGTGCAATGAATAAACGCGTCACATACGTAAGATTATTTTTTTTGATAAAAAATCGCTGGCCATGTAATTCATTATCTAATCGAAAAGTTTTTTTCATCCACTGCAATATAACACTCTGATCTAAATCTTCTTTTCCTCGCACAAAAAACATTTTAATACCTGTTACGATCAAAAACAGGCCTAATAAATATAAAATCCAATGGAATCGATTAATTAAATACGTACTAAATAAAATAATCACTAAACGAAAAACAATGGCACTCCAAATACCATAAGTGAAAACACGATGTTGATATTGTTTTGGAATATGCAATTGATTGAAAATCAGATAAAAAGTAAAAAGATTATCGACAGATAACGACTTTTCAATTAAATAACCCGCAAAAAAATCCAATGCTTTTTGATGGGCAACCACCTCATTCATCGTATAACGCAAATAAACCCATAGAACGACATTGAAAATCAGCGCACACGCAATCCAGACCATCGTCCAACTTAATGAAGCACGAATAGAGGCATGAGGCCCTGCTGAAGGATTTCGCTCGGCAATGAGTGTATCAATGCCGAGTGCAATCACAACAAAAATTAAAAAGCCAACCCACAATCCCGTGCTCGTGATATCCGGCATACCTTTCCTTGATAATCAGTCAATTTTATTTTTCACACTACACGCCTTCAAAGCCAAATCCTATCATGACGGTTGCAAAAAGCAGAAGCGTCGCTAATAAAAACTTGCCGCCACGAACTTGATAAAGCGCTTCTTCTTGCGCTAAATCATGATGATAACGACCGCGCCAAACCATGAGCGGTGGAAAGAGAATCATCAAAACAAAACAGCAAAGACCGGCGTATTGAATGCCGCGCAAAAAAGCATTCGGATAAAATAAAACAATAGAAACAGGTGGAATAAATGTCGCACCAAAAACAATCGCATTCCCCATTCCTTTTTTAGCAACACCCAAACCATCTGCAAGAAAATCAGACAAACTAAGCGACACACTCAGAAATGAAGTCGCCATACAAATAGAAGTGAAAAACTTTGCCAATAACGTGATATTGTCTTTCTGCAAAATCGAACTCAGTGACATCACTAATCCACTATTTGAACTGGATGAATTAGCTAACGCTTTTAATCCCAAGGCGCCATCTAACGGAATCACACCCATAATCACCATGTCCCATAAAATATAACAAATTAAGGGTATCAAGGTGCCCAGAAAAATTGCTTTTTTGAGCGATTTAATATCTTCACCAAAATAAGTACGCAAACTAGGAATAATCATCAAGCAAGTGAAAGCAACGACTGTCACGGTGATACAAGCTGGTGAAAAAAGATATTTAACATTCCCTTGATTTAAATGCGCAGACGTCACAAAAGGGGTGATCAATAAAATTAATAATAATAAAGCACCCATTTTTCCAAACATCAGCCCACGGTTAACGTAATCAACAAAACGAATACCGGTATAAACAACAAAACCCAATAAAATGGTAAATAAAACATTGGACCATGACAGTGAAATATTCAAGCCACCCGTAGCAAATAAGAAATGCAATAAATCACCACCTCCTGCAATATAAGCAGATAAAATAGAATAAAGCAGTAATAAATAAAAAACCCATGCAATCGCCTGACCTACTTTTCCAAGCGTCGCACCGGCCATTGAAACTAAATTACTGTTAGCGGGTAACCACAAATTCACTTCTAAAAAAAGAAAGGCACACGTTGTCATGATGGTCCAACAACTGAGTAATAAAATCAGCGACCCCCAAAACCCCAATTGCGATGTGGCAACGGGTAAAGCCAATATACCTGCACCAATGGTCGTTCCCATTACTAACAAAATACCGCCTAATAATTTGAAATCCATGATAATCCTCACGATTTAAATTTATCCATTTAAATACACTTAGTCATACAAAATCATCGGCATGAAAACCTGTGCACGATGACAATAACCAAGCTATCGATCAGTTTGAAAGATTAACAGAAAAGATACAATCCATTATTAAGAAATTCCTCCTGTTTTTTTTGATCACGTGTAGCGTATCATTAAATTTGATAATTCATTTTCTGATACGGGTTTAGTCACCACTTCGTTCGCGCCGGCCATTAAGCAAGCAGATTTCTCTTGCTCCCCGGTATAGCCCGTCAATGCAATAATCGGCAATGTTTTATATGGCAATTGTTCCCGAATTTTTTTTATTAAATCGAAACCACTCATATCAGGCAATCCAATATCCACAAATATGAGGTCATGGCGATCAATTAATTGCAGTGCCGCACAACCATTTCCTGCGACATCGACGTGGCAATTTAATCGATTAAGAAGCACTCTATGAATATGCTGAACCATTTCATCATCTTCTACTAATAATATTTTTAAACCTTTTTTTTGTTGAGATTTTTTTTGATTCACCCTACTTGCATCACCCGATTTTTTTTCGTAGACTTCGTACTCGCCAGTTAAGTAGAAAGATGTCCCTTTTCCAATTTCACTTGCAACAGAGATATTGATACGAAGCAATTCTGCTAGTTTTTTCACAATCGCAAGCCCCAATCCGGCTCCCGCACGACTGGAAGCGCGAATATAAGGATTTTCTATTTGTTGAAAAGGTTCAAATATCGCATTGATTTGATCTGCAGGAATGCCCTTACCTGTATCGTGTATTGATATTTCAAGTTGTACGCCATGATCCGTTTGTTTTAAACAACGCAATTGCAATGTCACATGACCTTCATCTGTAAATTTAATTGCATTGTTGATGATATTAATTAAAATTTGGTGCAACAGTAACTCGTCCGTCACAATGAGCTGAGGAATGCTTTCATCAATGGATGTATGTAACGCTAACTGTTTCTCTTTCGCTAATACTGTCATCATATTCATGACTTCGTTCACTGATTTTTTTAAATTGACTGGCGACGCATTAATACTTTTCTTCCCTGCATCCAATTGAGAAAAATCTAGCACGTTGTTAACAAGGGCCAAAAGATATCGAGCACAATTTTCAAGATCGTCAATCCTTTTTTTTGTTTTATCTGCCACTTGATGATCTTGTTGTAATAAATTGACTAATCCTAAAATACCCGTTAGAGGAGTACGCAATTCATGATTAATCGTAGCAAGAAATTCTGATTTAGCACGGTTCGATATTTCTGCTTTTTCTTTCGCAACTTGAAGTTCTTTTTCAATCCGTTTGCGTTCAGTAATATCGATAGAAATACCCAACAATCCGATCACCTCAGATTGATGGTAGAGAGGAACCTTTTGAGTGAAGAAAACAGTCGGTTGATGGTCATGACTCACACCCACTTCTTCCACAAACGTTTCTTGTCCCGACCGCATAATGTCTTCATCAATTTTATTAAGCGGCTCAGCTAAGGATATGCTCATTAAATCCTCGTTACGTTTTCCAATAAAATCGTCCGGGGAAGCTAAACCTAAAAATTTTGCCAAATTATTATTACAACCCAAGTAGATGCCCGCCCTATTTTTCCAAAAAACAGTGCCTGGCATTAATGCAATAATTTGTCGCAATGAAAAGTTTTGTTCATTATGTTCATCAAAAGACGACATAACAGAAAGTTTTTCTTTCAAAAGAAGATGTTCAGATTTTAATTTGTCAATTTGATTTTGTTTTGCAATGAGCATTTTTCTCAGTTGTGCTTTTGAAAAATGCGCCAACGCTTTTTGGTTTTGAAAATGGCTCACCCGTTTGCCTCTTTAGCTTCGGATATTAACGTTTGTGCCCTGCTAGACGCAGTACAAATGCTACTAAATTTGTACTATCATAGCTATCTTAAAATTAGGTTTTTATAAAGGAGTGAAAAAAAATGAATCCACGACCACATGACACCGTATGGCCGCAATATATGGCACCCCTCTTGTCTTCTCAACCGCAAAAAATACCGTCACCCAATCAACTCACTTTAAAAACACAATTATGGCAAGAAATTGAAAGTACCTTTATTGCGTCATATAAAGAAATTCATTTATATGTGCCTATTTGTATCGGTTTTCAAAACCAGATGACCCCGGAACAATTTGCTTGCCTTGCCCAGGACCTTGAAAGTCATTGCCAGACGAATTCTAGAATCTCTTACACCATCTGCATTTATCCGAATGAGCTCGATTCTCCCCGAGTAAAAGAATGGGAACTTTCTGTTGCGCACATTGCCAACCCACTCGCTTCCAAAGGAAAATACTTTTTAATTGCCGAATGGAGAGAGAAACATAAACACAGAAGAAAGCAAGCTGAAGATAATTATAAAACTTTACTCGAAAACCAAACAGGAAATTCGGATAGCGAAGAAACCCTTCAAAGCATTTTATCTCGAAGCGCTCATCGTTTTTTGAAAAACAATCTTCACATAAAAAATCAACTATCAGCTCACTACAACCAGTATGCTTCAAAAGCTGAAACAGAAATCGCATTAGACTATGCAATTACTTATTTAAATGAAGAAGCGATCGATTGCATAGCACTCATGACACCCCAAACAGAAACGAAATCAGAATTAGAAAAAATCACTCTCTTAGTCTATAACGGAACCTTAAATGCTAATGTCGTTGGCCATGTTATAAAGAAATGCCCAAACGCTCTAAATTGTGTACCGAATTCTCTATACTTCACTAATAAGATAAAATATTCCTTTGATGAGAACAAACCACTCAAATCAAGTTCCCCCCCCTCTTCAGTCAAATCTCCGTGCACCGCAATCGAAGAACAAAGAATGAATCAAGCTGATTATGTTGATTATGTTAGTCAAGTGATCACTTCTTCGATGAGAAAGACTGATTCTCCTGAATTAATTGCGAAAATAATGATTTCAGGGTTTTATGGATTGCGAGCAATACAGAATGTGAAAAATAGCCCGGATGTGCGATATGATGCCATGATTGACAGTGCCGGCACATCGCCAATTCCAATCCATCATCATCAGCATGGGCTGTTTCAACCTCCGAAAAATTCACTCTCCCTCCCTGACGGCGATGGCGGTCGATCCATCTCTCCTAAAAAATCGTCGCGATCAGATCCTAATTTTTTTCGTCCTAATAAGAAATAAAGCCATCACCTCAACCGCCGCTTTTTATCCTCAATAAAAAGCGGTTTTTTATTATTATTCAACCAATTAACATCCTTTTTGACGACAACAACCTCTATTTGCGCTAAACTATTCCTTATAACAAAGACAACAAGGAGTGGTTGCCATGAAACACACGATGACGTGTGCTATTTTTATATTTTTATCGACGTTTACACTTTGCTCTTGTTCAACCGTTTCAAACCGCAGTCCTTCCGCTAATGAGCAGCATGCCGCAGCACCGCCTCCCGATTTTTCTTTACGCCTACCGCAAAAAATAGAAACAACCGACAGAACCGTCGTGGTAGACCCTAGCGTGCACGCATGGGGCGCCTATGAAAACGGCGAACTCGTCAAGGCAGGACAAGCTTCGGCCGGTTCTGATTGGTGTCATGATTTGGGTAGGCCTTGCCACACGCGAGTAGGACGTTTTCGCGTGTATTCATTGGGGAGTGCGGATTGCAAGTCACACATCTTCCCAATCCCGCGAGGTGGCGCACCCATGCCTTATTGCATGTTCTTCAACGGCGGCCAAGCATTGCACGGTGTCCCCGATAATGAAGTAGGCGATGGGAACTACAGTCACGGCTGCGTGCGCTTACATGTTGCTGATGCAGAATGGTTGCGCTTTAGCTTTGTCAATGTCGGCACCCGGGTGATTGTCAGACCTTACTAAGCAGGCCAGCGATGATCATGGAAAAGGAAAATAGCATCAGCAAAAACAACAATCCTTTTCCACCTGCCACATGAAATTCTTTTGCTGCTTTGTGATGGTAACGGCCACGCCACGCCATCCAAGCAGGCAAAAGGACCAGTAAGATGACGCAATCAATACCCGCATATTCGAGCGCTTGAATAAACGCCTTCGGATAAAAAAGCACAATGAGCAACGGCGGTAAAAAAGTAAGTATATGCAGCAATAAAGCATTACCGCCTTTTTTCTCTCGCTGCAATCCATCTGCCAAAAAATCTGTTAAGCTTAAAGAAACAGCAAGAAAAGAAGTTAATACGCAAATAGAAGTAAATAATTTAACAAAAAAATTAATTGAATTTTTTCCTGCGAAAAAAGTTAATGAATTTACTAAATCACTCGTCGAATTATCTGAATTCAACATACTTGAAAGACCGTGTGAGCCTTGCAGTGGAATGACGCCCATCACTATCAAATCCCAAACAATATAACAAAGCAAAGGAATTAAACTACCGAAAAGAATCGCTTGTTTAAGCTTACGTACATCACTAGAAAAATAAATTCGTAATGTTGGAATAATGTTAGCAAAACCAAAAGAAGTGATCGTCACGGTTATCGCGGCAAACGAAGTAATACGAGAAAACTGACCTGCATTCAAATCAGCCGAAGAAACAAATGGTATTAATAAAATCACCAATAAAAAAAAAGCAAAAAATTTAAGAAACATTAATCCTCGATTAAGATAATCGACCGCGCGAATACCAAAATAAACAATCGTACTAAATAAAAAAGTAAAAATAATCGTAGACACTGTTTCAGAAATCATCATGTGCCGCGCAAGAAATAAATGATGAAATAAATCACTACCGCCCGCAATATAAGCACACAGTAATGAGTAAAGTAATAATAAATAACTGACCCATGCAATCAGTTGCCCAACAGGGCCGATTGTTTTTTTTGCCATTGAAACGATATTGCTATTTTGTGGAAGCCATAAATTAACTTCTAATAATAAACAAGCAGAAATCGTCATCACTGCCCAACAAAAAAATAACAAAAACAATGAGCCAATAAACCCTATTTCTGCCGTTGCAATGGGTAACGCAAGCATGCCGGCACCGATGGATGTCCCCACAATGAGTAAAACACCTCCTAACAATTTAAAATCCATTCGATATTCCTCGAACATCAGGTTTCTTGAGCAAAATTGATTATTGTTCGATCAAAACAGAAATACAACAAAATTTCTTAGTCCATTTTAATTGCGCGGTATCATCTAAAAATATACATTTAGGGTTTGCCAACAATTGAAAATGGATCAACCCTACTTTCTATTACAACTTATTTTTTATTTATTGTTCATGCCAGCACTTTTTTTGACATCAAAAGATCTCGATGATCTTAAACATCGCATACAACAATGGGGCTTAGCATTGGGCTTCCAACAGATTGGTATAACGCATACCGATCTTTCTCGTTATGAACCTACATTCAAAGACTGGCTAGCAAACAATTGGCATGGCCAAATGGATTATATGGCAAAACACGGAACAAAACGCACACAGCCTGCTGAGTTGGTACCTAACACATTATCGATTATTTCGGTACGTATGGATTATCTGCCGCCGGATACGGCGATTCTCTCTACGCTACACAATCCCAACAAAGCTTATATTGCACGCTATGCATTAGGTCGCGATTATCATCGCCTCATGCGAAAACGCTTAGAAAAGCTTGCAGAAAAAATACGTGAGACGGTGGGTGATTTTGGTTATCGTGCTTTTTGCGACAGCGCCCCTGTTTTAGAAAAACCTATTGCAGAAAAAGCGGGATTAGGCTGGATTGGCAAACACACTAATCTCATCAATTCAAAAGCAGGCTCTTGGTTTTTTCTCGGTGAGATTTTTACTGATCTACCTCTCACGCCTGACTCACCTACAACAAAAAGTCATTGTGGCCGTTGTACAGCTTGTATCGATGTGTGCCCAACAAAAGCGATTGTTGGCCCTTATCAATTAGATGCACGTCGTTGCATTTCATATCTCACCATTGAATTGCGTGAATCCATTCCTGTTGAATTTCGATCACTCATTGGCAATCGCATTTATGGTTGCGATGATTGTCAATTATGTTGTCCGTGGAATAAATTTGCAAAATACACGCAAGAAAAAGATTTTCATCCACGACATCACTTATCCTCTTCGGATTTAATTGAATTATTTTTATGGACAGAAGAACTATTTTTACAAAAAACGGAAGGATCAGCGATTCGTCGTATTGGTTATCTTGCATGGTTACGAAATATTGCGGTTGCCTTAGGTAATGCACCTTATGCAGAAAACATCATCGATGCATTAAAACAGCGATTGTATCATCCCTCGGAAATGGTGCGTGAACATGTAACGTGGGCGCTAGATAGACTGAATCTTCAAAAAGAAAATCATTCCGCCACCTGATGATTAAATAATTTTTCGCGGTAATAGCGTAATTCAGCAATCGAATCACGTATATCTTGCAACGCTAAGTGCGTCGATTCTTTTTGAAAACCACCATAAATTTTCGGCGCCCAACGTAATGCTAATTCTTTGATCGTACTAACATCAATTAATCGGTAGTGCAAATAATTCACGAGTGCAGGCATATAGCGGGTTAAAAAGCGTTTATCTTGCCAAACACTATTCCCACATAAAGGCGACTTCCCATCGGGAACATATTGCTTGATAAAAGCCAGCGTCATCATTTCTGCTTGTTGTTCATTGATGCAGCTTTCTTTCACTCGAGTGACTAATCCGGAGCGATGATGTTGACGTGTGTTCCATTCATCCATTTGATCTAATAATGCATCAGGTTGATGGATAGCAATCACCGGGCCTTCTGCTAATACATTCAAATTAGAATCGGTGACAATCGTCGCCATCTCAATGATGCGGTCTTTTTCAGGATTCAATCCTGTCATTTCAAGATCCATCCAAATAAGATTCATGGCGTTTATCATCGTTAAGATTACCTCGTGTCATTGAACCTTATCGTAACATTAACAAGACTGATGAAAGAATATCTTTCCTTTGCACAGGACAAAAATTTACCCCATCCCCGTCTTTGCGAGCTTATCCCATCCCCGTCTTTGCGAGCTTATCCCATCCCCGTCTTTGCGAGTTTATCCCATCCCCGTCTTTGCGAGTTTATCCCATCCCCGTCTTTGCGAGTTTATC
>CAYTKY010000023.1:0-27107 GCA_964438435.1 uncultured Coxiellaceae bacterium
AGCGGAGTCTCTCATAAATTTTTACGATTGCGGTCTAGGCAATGGGGTCATTAAATTGATAATTGTTTTCATGGAGTAAAATAAACTTATCTTGGATAACTAAAATTGCTACATCAGATTGCATCATCCCAATTTTTTGTATTGAACACATTAATTCATTTGAGAATGCATTTGATACTTCCATTAGATCACACAAAGATGAGTTTACATTAGGAATTCCAATGTAGCAGTACAATCGCTTGATAGATTTATATAAAAAATTTTTATCTTCCAATAATTCAAATCCAAAAGGAGAAATAGCTTGTAGCCCAAGCTGTTTTTTGTCAATTTTTTTGCAAGTAACATCCAATAAGTTTCGCCATGCCGCATTGGAAAATGACATTAAATTTTCAGTTTTAAGTGATTTCGACAACATATTATTAGCAAGCCATTATATTTGAGTTGTATGATGAGTAATACCCATTCGACCCAAAAGATATCCTAGTCTCAATTGGTTAAAACAATTCATTTTTCTTTTAATATTAAGAATGTGCGTTTCAACAGTTCGTTTTGAGATATTCAAAATGATTGCAATTTCTTCGGCAGTTTTACCTAAAATTAAATAATTTACGCATTGAAATTCTCTTTCTGTGAAATAAAAATTTCCAACTTGATATCCTGGTTTTTTGCGATCATCAATTGACAGCAACGGATTAATACATAATTTTAATTTTTTCGCAGCAAGAAGAATGTCGCTCGCCTTTTCTTGAAATCCCAAAATGAAATTTTCATATTTATCTAAATTATTTACGTATTGATTGATGACTGAAGAATCAGATGATTTTGTTCCTGGATTATAAAACCCGAATCCATCTTGCTCAGATTTAATAATCGTTATTCCAAATTCAACGCCGAGCATTTCTTTTGAATCAATCAAAATAGGATCATTTCGATCTAAGCCATTCCATAAAATATATTTATATTTAGAAAATTCAGTATTTTGTTCAAATGCACCAATTTTAGGGTATGATTGCTTTAAATAATGATTAAGCCATTTCGGATTGCTACATAAGTAGGTGACGTGACCATGATGATCTCTATGAATATAGTTAAAATGATCTAATCCAAGATGTTTAAAATAAGGTACACACAATTCTTGGATATTTCTTGATAAATTTAAAAGTACTCTACTCATAACCTAATCAACCAAGTTCCTTTATTTGGGTATAATCATAACTGGTCAATTTTGTCGTGTTTTGCCGATCTTCAATCAAAATTACCTTATATCCATCAACACACTCTATTTCTTGAACTGCATCAATATGCATATTTTTCTTTTTAAAGATATCTCTTTCTTTAATAATTTTTTTAACTTCACTTACATTATCAGCCGCAACTATAAAATTAGTATGCAATTCGTAAATTCCTATTTCATTATCGTAATAACCTGCATGCACAATGAACAATTTCATTACCTAAACTCCTTTGATGAAGCAAGCGATGGTATATACCATGGCTTGTGGCCTTCAGCAATATAATCTCTTCCGTAAAAATACGGATATATCATTTAATCAGCTCATACGAATATTCTTTGCGTTATTAGGTTGACTTATGGAGAAAACAATCATGTCTAAGACGGATTTGGTGTGCTGTTTATTACAACGGTCTAATTGCAAACTGCCGTTAACTGAAAAGATTTTACTGGAGGTAAAACTCCTTACTCGAATTTGCCACGAATTATCTGAAATTTTTCAATTTCAATATAAGGGATATCAACAATTAATTAAAGCTATGCCCCAGGAGGGAAATATGTCAAATATAAAATTTATGCAAGAAATGATTAAGGATATTTTATCAACAAAAGAATACACTTTAGCAGGAATTGCAACGCATACTCTCATTCCCGAAGAAGTATTATCTGATGTGGCGGCTGGAATGAATACTGATCCAACTTTTGAGGCATCCAGAAAAATTTTCGAATTACATATTTCTGTTAGGCGCAATCTTTACGATGAGATTATGCGTAAAATAGCCTTGGAATATTTGATACCACAAAATAGTGATTTACAAGATTTTAATGGACAACCATTACCAGCAGAGTGAATTTTTTTGTTTTTTGACATTTAGACATAATAATTACGCAGCAATTTGCTGCGTAATTACCTTCAAGTATGGATTATAAGGTATTTTCTGCGGCAAAAGTTGGTAATTTTATAACCATGTCGATCAAATCGACATGCACTCAAACCATGTCGATTATTTTAAATAATTTCGACATAGTTTGTTAATAATGATTAATATTCAATTACTTATTTGCTAAGAATGTGGTCTGTAACTTGTTGATTCTACTTGCCGACGACGAGAGTCGAACTCATGACCTACTGATTACGAATCAGTTGCTCTACCAACTGAGCTACGTCGGCGTAGATGGAACGATGACACGCGAAGTATAAAGAAAACCAACCCCATCTTCCAGAAGAACCTTTTACTTTTTTATCACGAGCGATTTTTTTGCTTTAGCACGAGCAATTGCTTCTTCAATGTATTTTTTTTTGTTATTTAACAATGAATTTTGATGAGAAATTGAAGGAGTGGATTGCTGATGAGATAGGCGCTCACGTCGGGCATGGAAGCGTTCGCGGGCATGGTGAGATTTGTTTCTTTGGGTTTCGTCAACTTCTGGTTGAGGAAGCATTTCGATACAATCAACCGGGCAGGGAGGAATGCATAATTCACAGCCTGTGCATTCATCAGTAATGACGGTATGCATTTGTTTGGCGCTGCCCAAAATGGCATCGACAGGGCAAGCTTGAATGCATTTCGTACAGCCAATGCATTCAGCTTCTCTTATCATCGCTAATAAAGGTGGTTTTGCTTTCGCCTGCATTTCAGCGATATAAGGCTCTGGATCTTGATTAAGTAATTCACCTAGTGCTTGTAATGTTTTTACGCCTCCAGGCGGACACAAATGAATCGGTGCATTCTCAAAAACCAATGCTTCTGCGTAAGGCATACAGCCACCATAACCGCATAAACCACATTGCGTTTGCGGTAAGATGTCATCAATTTGCTCTGGTGTGATGGATTGCATCATTGTCGGTACAAAAAAATTATTTCACTTTCATCCCAGCTTGCGCTCCCTCATCGGGACTCACCAGCCATAATTCATTGCCGCCCGGACCCGCTGCTAGCACCATGCCTTCCGAAACACCAAAACGCATTTTTCGTGGCGCTAAATTGGCAACAATCACAACATGTCGGCCTATCAATGCTTCTGCCGAATAAGCTGTTTTGATGCCTGCAAAAATTTGCCGTGTTTCATCGCCTAAATCCACTTTTAACCGAAGTAATTTATCGGCACTTTCGACGGTTTCTGCTTCAATAATTTTAGCCACACGCAAATCTAATTTGCTAAAATCATCAATGCTAATGATTTCTTTTGCCGCATTTTTTTCTGGTGTTGTTGTTGAGGTAATGTCTTCTTGTGTTGCCATTTTCATAGCCTCTATTTGTTTAGGATCAATTCGTTTGATTAAAGGGTGAAATTCTAAAATGGTGTGATTAAGTAATGGGTAATCTTTATCAGCCCAAGCAAGCGAAGGAATATTTAAAAATGCCTCTACTTGTTTTGCAGTTTGTGGCAAAACAGGCTTTAAATAAATCATTAAAACACGAAATAAATTCAATCCCATTGAGCAAACTGCTTGGACTTCTTGTTTTTTATTTACATCTTTAATCAACGACCATGGTTTTTTTTCATCAATATATTGATTTGCACGATCAGCAAGGAGCATGATTTGTCGGATTGCTTGACTAAATTCAAGCTGATCATAATTCTTTGCAATGCTATCGCCAGCTGTTGAAAATGCGTGATATAAATTTTCATCCGCGCATTGAGAAGACAATTTCCCGTCAAAATGGTTAGTAATAAAATTGGCGCATCGACTGGCAATATTAATAAATTTGCCGACTAAATCGGCATTGATGCGTTGGGTAAAGTCATCGAAATTAATATCTAAGTCTTCAATGCGATCACTTAATTTTGCCGCAAAATAATAACGTAAATATTCTGGTTGCAAATGATTAAGGTAAGTTCTTGCTTTAATAAAGGTGCCGCGTGATTTCGACATTTTCTGTCCATCGATGGTTAGAAAGCCATTTACATAAATCGATGAAGGCGTGCGAAAACCAGCGCCATCTAACATGGCAGGCCAAAATAAGGCATGAAAATAAATAATATCTTTACCAATAAAATGATAGAGCTCCGTCGTGTTTTCTTTATGCCAATAGTCATCAAAGCTCAAATCTTTTCGACGCTCACAAAGATTTTTGAAGCTCGCCATGTAACCCACCGGCGCATCTAACCAAACATAAAAATATTTATTTTTTTCGCCAGGGATCACAAAACCAAAGTAGGGTGAATCTCGTGAAATGTCCCATTCTCTCAAACCATCTCGAAACCACTCATCTAATTTGTTTGTCACCTGTTCTTGCAGGTGACCGTGACGTGTCCATTCTTGTAAAAAATTTTCAAAATGTTGTAATTGAAAAAAATAATGTTCTGATTCTTTTTCGATAGGTTTCGCGCCCGAAAGAATCGAGTAAGGATTGATTAATTCTGTCGGTAAATAAGTTTTACCGCATACCTCACAATTATCGCCATATTGATCTTTACTATGACAATGCGGACATTCACCTTTGATATAACGATCAGGCAAAAACATATTTTTAATGGGATCAAATAATTGTTTGATTGTTCGTTTATTAATATGGCCTTTTTCAAGATGACGCTGATAAATCAATTCGACTAATTGTTTATTTTCAGGTGAATGAGTTTGATAATAATTGTCAAAATCAATGTGAAAATCGGCAAAATCACGCTGCTGCGCATCATGCATTTGTTGAATCATGGCTTCAGGCGTCATGCCTAATTTTTCTGCTTGAATCATGATGGGTGTGCCGTGACTATCGCTGCCGCAAATATACGTGCAATCATGCCCCTGCATTTTTTGCAGGCGTATCCAGATATCTCCTTGAATCGTACCGACTAAATGGCCCAAATGAGGGGCGCCATTGGCATAAATAAGTGCACTGGTGGCTAAGATTTTACGTTTCGCTGGCATATTTCATTCCTGTAAAAAGTGCTAAAGTATATCATTTTCGTTAATGGTTGGAGAGGATTGTGTTGGAAAAAATCATCGAAACAAGGCTCGCAGAATATCAAGATCCTTATCTGGAAAAGGACTTGGTGACCGCGAAAGCCATCAAGCAAATCAGCATTGAACAGAATAAAATCACGATTGAGGTGGTTCTCGGCTATCCGCACTTGGGAGTCAAAGATAGCATGTTGATAGCGCTGACCAATCTTTTAATGCCCATCGCTGAAGATAAGACGCTTGATATTCGCATTCAATCTCAAATTGACGCCCATCAAGGCAATCCTGCTATTTCTACATTGCCTCATGTTAAAAATATCATTGCCGTGGCATCAGGGAAGGGTGGGGTTGGTAAATCAACAATGGCTGTGAATCTTGCTTTAGCATTGGCAAAAGAAGGTGCAAAAGTGGGTCTGTTGGATGCCGATATTTATGGACCTAGTCAACCCGCTATGTTAGGCGCAGAGGATCAGCGACCTGTTCTTAATAATAAATTATTACAACCCATTGAGCGTCATGGTATTCAATCCATGTCAATTGGTTATTTGATTGATCAAACCGATGCGATGGTTTGGCGCGGACCTATGATTGGAAAAGCGATGCAACAATTATTGCATGATACGAATTGGCAATTGTTAGATTATTTAATCGTCGACTTGCCACCTGGCACGGGTGATGTTCAGTTAACGCTCTGCCAAAAAATTCCAGTGAGTGGTGTTGTGATGGTGACGACACCTCAAGATCTTGCATTATTAGATGTGCGACGTGCATGTGAAATGTTTAAAAAATTAAATGTACCGATACTAGGTGTGATCGAAAATATGAGCGTTCATCATTGCACGCAATGTGGCCATGAAGAATTTATTTTTGGTCGTGGTGGTGCATTGAAATTAGCAGAAAAATACGGCATTCGTTTATTATCATCATTACCACTGAATCAACGTATCAGAGAAACAACAGATAGTGGTGAACCATCTGTTATTTCGGAACCGGATAGTGGTCATGCTTGCGCATTTCATGAAATTGCACGGAAAACAGCAGCGATACTTTCATTGCAGAAAAAAGATTTTTCATCGCGCTTTCCGAAAATTGTAGTTGAAAACAATAAGGCATCATAAGGGAGGACTCTCTGCCTTTTATTAAGGCAGAGAGTTTGATTTATGATTATGCATCATGCTCCGCTTTTGATTTGATACCAAAATTTAACTCTTGGAAAGCATTATTAATCAACTGACCTAACGTTGTCTTGGTGATTGAACCGACTATGCCGGGTATTCGTAAGACAATAAATGATCGTGTTTGATGGTCAGATACTTTTTCTAATAGTTGGTAACGTTCTGTGTAATGTCCATCAGGCAATTTCCTAATCCAGGCTAATATTTTTCTATTTTCATCCACTAAGCTGACTGTTTCACTTGAGGTAGGAATTATTTTTCCAACTATTTTATCTTTATAAAGAGATAATTTAATTTTTTTTCCTGGTGCGATGGGTCCGTCTATTTCTGCTGTGATTGCGCCTTTTGAAAGCTTATTATAATCATTCACATTTTTTACAATTTCCCATACAGATTCAATAGGTGCATTAATTTCGATGGGACCCGAACTAAATTCAAAGCTATTTGCATCATCATGATGTGTCGCTGTTTCAGAACTGATGCTAATTCCATCGGGTAGCAGGCCTGATTTGAAAGTGTTTAAGATCGTGCCGTTTGATAAATCAATGATGGCAATATTACCAGCAAATAAATTTGTAATGAAAGCGGTGTGCTGGTCATCAGCGATGAAAAGGTTGCTAGGCACCGGTAGTAAATGAAAAGAGGAAGCTGTTTTAAAGGTTTGTTTGATGCTTAGTGAGGCGATGTCAATTGTCTGTGCTGTGCCACTGAGGGTGTTGATTACCACAGCAGATTGTCCTTGATTAAATATTTTTACACGAATAGGCCCTTTGTCTGTTTGAATGTATTTAACAACAGATAAATCTTTTGTTCGGATAACAGCGACTTGATTGTCTACTCGATTGGTGACAAACAATAAATCTTCTTGAGGCGTTAATGCTAAACCTTCTGCTTCTTTTCCAATTTTAACATCAGCTATTGTGGCGAATGTTTTTAAATCGATTTTGCAAACCGTTCCAGAAATTGAATTGGCCACATAAGCATATCGCTTTTCCAAATCAATTTTTACCATATGCGCACCTGCGCCGGGTAAAGGAAGCGTTTTTATTACTTTGTTTTTGGTTATATCGATAAGAAGGAGTGATTGTATCCCCTGTGCAGTGATAAGCGCTTGAGAGTCATTTATAAAATCTATTCCGTGTGGTTGACTTTTGGCGGGCAGTGTTATTGTTTGCAAAATTCTAGCATTGGCAATATCCATCACGCTGATAGAATTGCCAGGAATAATACTTAGTAAATCACCAAAATTACTGATAAGCGCAAGTTGATGGTTGGGGCTCACAATGACTTCATGAGGCATGTAACCAACGGGGATTTCTTTGATGGGTTTTAACGTGCGATCATCGAGCAAAGTAACTGAGTTGGATAACGTATTTGTTACGATGATTGTCCCTGCTAAGGCGGATTGAATACTTAGGTGAACTAAAAAAAATAACAGTAATAATTTTTTCATAAATAATTTCCTTTTGATGTTATGGCTTTTTAAATAATTCGTTAAATACGCTTGATAAATATCGAGTGACTTTGGGGTCTGATGGTATATCGGGAATAATGCCTGCTTGATATCCCTTCCAAAGTTTTTTCATCAGGATGGGGTGATCATGGTACGTCTTTTTGGCAAGCTCAGCCCATTTTGATGCAATTTTTTTTGCTTGATCGTTATTCGGATTAACATGGATTGTTTTTTTAAGGTCATCAAATAAAATTTTCCATTTTTTTGTTCTTGTTTTTAAAAAAGGGTGTAATGTTTTTATTTCATTTTTTGTTAAATATTCTGTATACCATTCGTTTGTTTTATTTTTTTGTGATTGAATCGTTTGAATGATTTTAATAATGATTTCCCAATCAAAAGATTGCTGGGATTCGTATTGATTGGTCATGAATTCTAATAAACGAATCGCTTTTTTAATTTTTTTTGCTTGATGCTTTAAAAATGTCAGCTGCATTTTGAATAATGAAGATGGGTTAGTGTGATCTTCATCTAAAATTTTTTTTATTTGCGATAAAGAAAATCCAACTTGTTTTAAGATGATAATTTGTTGTAACCGAATCAATGCTTTTTCAGAATAAAGCCGATGTTTTCCTCGCGAACGACACGAACTATTGAGCAAATTAATTTCATCATAATAGTGCAGCGTTCTGATGCTTAGTGAGGTAAGCTGACAAACAGCATGTATTGAATAATATTGAGTCATTTTTTAATCATTCCGAATAAAGCGATGGGACTATACAACATGACGTAACGTGATATGCAAGCCGTATTTTTTTATTTGCATTATGTTGCGAGGCGTAGTAGAAATGTGGGCTAGTGATTGAACGAATCAAAAACAACAAGGTTGCTTTTTATGAGTATTAAGTCCGATAAATGGATACGAAAAATGGCAGAAGAACAGCGAATGATTGTGCCATTTGAACCTTATCAAGTGAGGCAAGGGAAAGAAGGGAAAATGATTTCGCATGGAACGTCAAGTTATGGCTATGATATTCGTTGCTCAAATGAATTTAAAATTTTTACTAATATTAATTCAGCTGTCGTGGACCCCAAAAATTTTTCGTCGCATAGCTTTGTCGATATTACGTCGGATGTTTGCATTATTCCGCCTAATTCATTTGCGTTAGCACGGAGTGTGGAATATTTTAAAATTCCTCGAAATGTATTGGTGATTTGTTTAGGTAAATCAACTTATGCCCGTTGTGGCATTATCGTGAATGTCACGCCACTTGAACCGGAATGGGAAGGGCATATTACCTTAGAATTTTCCAATACGACGCCTTTACCAGCAAAAATCTATGCCCATGAAGGGGTTGCGCAATTACTATTTTTGGAATCAGATGAAGAATGTGAAACTTCGTACAAAGACAGAGAAGGGAAATATCAGGGTCAGAGAGGTGTCACTTTGCCGATCGCATGAAATTTCTGAAGGATGGCGATCAGCGATGGTCGTCTTTAAAAATGGAAAAACGTTACTCTGATTCATCTTCCAAGTCTTCTTGACTCACTGTTTCAATCGGAATTTGCCGGCTATTATTCACTTTTTCCCTTAATTCTTTGCCGGGTTTAAAGTGAACGGCATATTTGGGATTGGTAACCAGCTTCTCGCCTGTTTTGGGATTATGTGCACGACGTGGTGGTCTGAAGTGAAGGTTGAAGCTACCAAAGCCCCGTATCTCAATTCTTCCACCTTGGCTGAGTGTGCCACTCATGTGCTCAATGAGATAGTTGACACTCATGGCAATATCTTTTTCTGGAAGATGAGGGAAATGTTTGCTGAGTTCACCGATCAGTTGTGATTTAATCAACATAGTCAATTCAGCGTTGCTGCCTCCTTTTAGGTGCTCATTGTTTCAATATAACTCAATGAGTTAGCAAGTCAAGCTTCAGCTCACTTTTTGATTAGAGATCAGGAAATTGGTGAGGGTTTTCCCTAATAAAAATATTTTTTCTGATGGATGATGTTGCACTAAATGCTGATATTCTTCTTTGCTGATAAAAACAAAAACACGCTGTTGACTATGAAAACGTTGCCAAAATTGATTGTCATTGATCATCCATTCATGGGAAGGTTGATGTTGCATGCCATAAGTTAATTCATTTTTCCAATTCAAAATACTGACCCGTCGCTCAAGATAAAAAGGTAGATCTTGATAATATTGGTTATAAGTAATGACTTCATCGTGTGGTCGAATCAATGTTTTTAATGTCATCGCGAGCGGTTGTATTGTTCTTGTATCAATGGATGGAATCGATGCAAGGACGGCTATTAAAAATAGCCAGGTCCCAACGAGGATCGCTCCGATTGTTTTGCAGGCACTTTTTTCAGAGCGACGCATTGTAAATAAGCATCCCAAGAAAGCGGACATCACCAGTGAGGAAGCGCCTAAATAAAGGAAACTGGCTGCTGTGTGAGGGTGAGGGAGTGGGGTGGAATGAATAAACCAATGAATGATTCCTATCATGGACAGCGATAGCGCTAATAAAATCAAAGAAGGAATCTTGATGTTGGAAAACGGTAACATTGTTTGTCGTAAATACCGCGCAGTTAAAATGGCAAGCGGTGGAAAGACGGGTAAAATATAGGGAATTAATTTAGATTTTGAAAAAGAGAAAAAAATAAAAATACATAATGCCCAACAAAGGAAAAATAATTCGGTTGTCTGTTGCTGCTTATTTTTCCAAGATTCACGGATGACTTGAATGAGTGCTTGTGGTAGGAAAATAATCCAAGGGAAAAAACCAATGATCAGATTCGGGATAAAAAACCAAGCAGGTTGGTAATGACCAACTTCTTTGGTTGTATAACGAAGAACGTGTTGTTCGATAAAATAAAAATCGAAAAACTCAGGATTCGTATGGTTTACCAGAATATGCCAGGGTAAGGTGATTAGTAAAAAAATAAATAGACTAGAAGGTAAGTAGAGTGATTTGAATGATAGATTGGATTTTCTGCTTTCCCCCCCGAATCCGAGGCTTTGCCATGATTGCGTCAATATAATCCAAGAGCTAATGATCATCAGCGGGAAAACAATGCCAATTAACCCTTTTGACAAAACAGCCAGCGCAGCAGCCAGTGCTGCTCCCCAAAAATAATATAAACGTGTTTTTTCAGCGGGTGTTTGAAAGCCGAGTAAAAAACAAAGCAATGTGATGGTTAAGAAGACAGAAACGGGTAAATCTAAACTAATCATGTGTACCATGGCAAAATACAGAAAGCTCGTGCCTAAAATAAGGGCAGCTAATAATCCCGTTGTTCTATCATACAAATGGCGAGTGCACGCATAGGTGACTAAGCAGCCCAATAAGCCTAGAAGAGCATTAATACTGCGCAAAGACCAAAGGTTTAGTCCGGCTAATTTGATGGCGGCTGCGCCTAGCCAATAAAATAAAGCGGGTTTTTCAAAGTATTTGATGCCATTCAGGTAGGGTGTCACATAATGACCTGATGTGGCCATTTCTCGTGCAATTTCTGCATATCGACCTTCATCGGGGACAAAGAGCGGCTTGGTCCCCAACAGAATAAAAAATAAACTGCCTAAAAAAAGAAGTAGAAATAAAATATCTTTCCACCAAGCAGTAGAAGAAGGGTTAACGGATGTTTTGCTTGATGTCATCGGTTATTCTCGTAAAAACAGACTGCGCCAATTTATCATATTCATTGAGATGCAACGAGAAATTTTGAGCTAAAAACTTCTTCGCGTTATAATGCTGCTCATGTTGCGGCCATTTAGGGATATCATTGATCTATGAGAAAATTCAGTTTGTTTATTTTTTTAATCCTTTTTCCAATGACATCCGCTTGGGCGGTCAAAGTGTTGAGTATTTATCAAGCAGATATACCGGTTATTTCACAAGCAGATGACTTAAGAGACCAAGCTGTGCGAGAGGGTTTTCTTCAAGTCTTAATCAAGGTGAGTGGTGACCCACAAATTGGAGATAATCCGGTTATTCATGCCAGTTTAGAAAAAGCGGCTTATTATGTGCAAGAGTATAGTTATTCTTCACCGACCACGGCTTCATCAGAATATACATTGCAGATTAATTATAATCCTGACGATATTATTCGTTTGTTGAAAAAAGCAAATGCGGCGTATTGGGGTGAAAATAGACCTTTAATTCTCGTTTGGTTAGTGACAACGAATCAACGAGGTAATACTGAAATTGTTAATAGTGATACACCCGGTGATCTATACCAGATCGTCAAAAGAGAAGGAAAAAAATACGGCTTGCCGTTAATTTTCCCTATTATGGATGTCACGGATATGGATCAGATTACAGCGAACGATATTGTTGATGTGAATTTGCCTGTGTTAAGAGAAGCAACGAAACGTTACGCTCCCGATGCTCTTTTGATTGGGAAAATAACGGAAAATGGAGCATACACAAAAAGTCAGTGGCAATTAATTTTTCATCGTTATGTTTGGCATTTTACTTTAGCAGATCAACGTACTGATAACATTGTTGCGTCATTAATGGATCAGGTGAGAAAACTATTAGCTAAAAATTATGTGGCGCAAAAAAACACGGCTACGACTGTGTGGGTTAAATTGAAAGTTACTAATATGGTACAAAAAGACGATCTCAAAACACTTATTCAATATTTGCAAGAGTTAGCGCCTGTGCAACAAGTCAAATTATTGCAAGTTGAAGGGGACACAGCGGAAATAGCTTTGCTTTTGCACGGATCGCTTAACATGTTTCAGCAATATGCATTAGTGAATCAACATTTAGTTCGAAATGATCAAGCGTCGACAGAAAATGAAATGGTTTATGGGTGGGTTCCTTGAAATTGAACAAAGCAAAACTACCCATGGATACTTTATCGATGCAATTACCACTTGGGCTGAGTCTAAAAGATGAAGCGACTTTTGATAATTTTTATCCAGGAAAAAATTCTGAAATTGTGACGCTTTTAAAAAAAGCGGTGAATGGGCAGGGTGAGAGAATTATTTTTATATATGGTTCGTGTGGACAAGGACGTACCCATTTATTAAATGCAGCCTGTCATGAAGCTAATCAGCATCAAATAAGTTCCGTTTACTTGCCGTTTGCACACCTTATTCAATTGCAACGCGATCATCAGTTCAATGTGTCCCATGAAGTATTGAATGGTATGGAATCACTTTCATTAATTTGTTTAGATGATTTACATGTTATCGCAGGTCAAGCTGAATGGGAGGAAGCGTTATTTCATTTGTATAATCGTGCTTATGATGCAGGTAGTAGAATCATCATGACAGCGCAAACCTTGCCGAAAGCATTGCATTTACAATTACCCGATTTAGAATCCCGTTTGTCTTGGGGCATCGTTTATAAAATGCATTCGTTAACAGATGAAGAAAAACTATTCAGTTTAATGACGCGGGCAAAACGCCGAGGAATTGTGTTATCAGAAGATGTTGGCAAATACATCTTGACCCATTGCCCCAGACACATGGGGGCCTTGTTTGCAGCATTGGATGCATTAGACAAAGCATCGTTGGCCGCACAACGTCGTTTAACAATTCCTTTTGTAAAAGAAGTATTAGAGCACGAGTAAAAATATTATTTTTTAGGAGTTATTATGTCTCAGATAAGGGAAATTAAAGCACGTGAAATTTTAGATTCGCGCGGTTATCCAACGGTTGAAGCGGATGTGGTTTTAACGAGTGGGGAAGTGGGTCGTGCTTCGGTTCCATCCGGGGCGTCGACAGGATCACGCGAAGCATGGGAATTACGAGATGGTGATAATAAACGGTATCTTGGAAAGGGTGTCGCTAAAGCAGTTTCTTTTATAAAAAATGAATTAGCAAAAGCATTAAAAGGGTTTGATGTTAGTCATCAGCAAGAAATTGATGAAATAATGTTGACATTAGATGGGACAGTTAATAAAGAAAAATTAGGTGCAAATGCATTGTTGGCAGTTTCATTGGCTGTTGCGAAGGCGGCGGCGAAAATGCATCATCAACCACTTTATCAATATTGGGGTCGGCAAGCGCATTATATATTACCTGTTCCGATGATGAACATTATTAATGGGGGTGCGCATGCGGATAATCATCTTGATTTTCAGGAATTTATGATTTTACCGGTTGGTTTGCCTACCTTTTCAGAAGCGATTCGTGCAGGAAGTGAAATTTTTCATTATTTAAAAAAAATATTAAAAGAAAAAAACTATCAAACGAATGTTGGTGATGAAGGTGGTTTTGCGCCGGATTTGCCTCATCAAGAAGCAGCGATGGATTTTATATTAGAAGCGATTGTTCGTGCAGGTTATCGTCCAGGAAAAGATGTTTATTTGGGACTGGATGTGGCGAGTAATGAATTTTATCGAGATGGAAAATATCATTTGAAAGGAGAAAAACGGGTATTGAGTTCAGATGAATTAATTGATTATCTTGCACAACTTGTTGATCGTTATCCTATCATTAGTATTGAAGATGGATTGTCAGAAAATGATTGGGATGGTTGGATTCAGCTTACCGAACGATTAGGCGAGAAAATTCAATTAGTCGGTGATGATTTATTTGTGACAAATACACGGTTATTGCAGCAAGGAATTACGCAGCATGCTGCGAATGCGATATTAATTAAACCCAATCAAATTGGTACCTTAACAGAAACATTGGCGGCCATCGAATTAGCAAAAAGTGCGCATTATCGTACAGTTATTTCACATCGTTCAGGTGAAACAGAGGATGTGACCATTGCAGATTTAGCAGTGGCAACGAATGCAGGACAAATTAAAACGGGATCCTTGTCTAGAACGGATCGGGTTGCCAAATATAATCAGTTATTGCGAATTGAAGAGCAGCTTGGCTCAAATGGTAAATATGCAGGTCAAACAATTTTTGCTAAACTGCAAAGAAAGTTAGATTCTCGAGCGATGAGTTGATGGCAAAAATTAAATTAAACATGATCGTTGGTGTCTTCGTCATCGTTTTAATTTTTTTGCAATATCGTTTGTGGGTTTCACCTGATGGCATCCAAGATTTATTAAGGTTTAAACGTGCGTTGGCTGCGCAAACGATAGAAAATGAAAATTTAAAAAAACGCAATCAAGATCTTTTGTTTCAAATTGAACGCATTCAGAATAGTCATCATGAGACCGAAGCGCGAGCACGTAATGGATTAGGGATGATAAAAAAAGGCGAAACATTTTATCAAATTATTCGTCAAAATGATTGAACACAAGGGTGTGTTGATGATGTCAATACATCCTCATGAAATAAACAAAAGGAATGTCGATGAAAATTTTAATTAGTAATGATGATGGTGTTCATGCGCCCGGTTTAGCATTTCTTGCCAATGCATTAGGTAAAATAGGGGATATTACTGTCGTTGCGCCAGATCGCAATCGCAGTGGTGTCAGTAATTCATTAACATTAGAACATCCCTTGCGTGTTGTGACGGCGGTGAATGGTTTTTATAGCGTCAATGGTACGCCCACGGATTGTGTGCATATTGCAGTAACAGGTCTTTTGAAAGAAACGCCGGACATGGTTGTTTCAGGAATTAATGAAGGATCTAATTTGAGTGATGATGTTCTTTATTCGGGTACGGTGGCGGCAGCCACAGAAGGTCGTTTTTTAGGGCTGCCCTCAATTGCTATTTCGTTAGCGGGACCGCGTTGTGAGCATTACGATACTGCTTCGCTCATTGCTAAATTGTTAGTCGAGCGTTTGAAGGAAACACCCTTAACCTCTGATACGATTCTAAATGTGAATGTCCCTGATATGCCTTTTTCTGAATTAAAAGGTATTCAAGTGACACGGCTAGGAACGCGTCATTTGGCAGAGCCAACCATTAAGGCGATTGATCCGCGAGGTAGGAAAATTTATTGGATAGGGCAACCCGGAATGGAGCAAGATGCAGGTCCTGGTACCGATTTTTATGCGGTGAATAGTGGTTATGTGTCCATCACGCCACTTCATTTAGATTTAACGCATTATAAGGTGATGGATGAATTATCGAATTGGGTGCAGCCACTTCAAATAGGTTAACGATGCATAGAAATGACTGGAGTTTTTTCTTCATTTTGGTGATTTGTTTACTTTTAACAGCTTGTGATAATGCAGAAAATTATGCACCTGTTGTCGAAATCAGTAATATTGAATCTATTCCTAAAAATGGGATGCATCGAGTCAAATCAAGAGAAACATTGTATGAAATAGCGTGGCGCTATGGCTTAGATTATCGAATTCTCGCTACCTATAATCATATTCAACCACCTTATATTCTTTATAAGGGGCAATGGATCTATCTTCGCCCTCATCGGGCGCCCTTATTTGAACGTATCCATGTTAAACCCATGACGCCTATGGCTATACATCATCAAACAAGACCAATTCATCGAACGCGGATGATAAGCTCACCTCAGCATGAGTCAAAAATAATGCCGTTGAAACCATCTGAACCTGATTATCGTATTGTTGAATGGTTGAGGCCGGCAAAAGGAAGAATCATCAATTCATTTTCTCGATTAAATAAGGGGGTGAATATTGCAGGCCATTTAGGTGATGCGATTTACGCAGCTGCACCGGGTAAAGTTGTTTATTGCGGGGATGGGTTGCGTGGTTATGGAAATTTAGTGATTATCAAGCATAACAGTATTTATTTGTCTGCCTATGCACACAATAGCGTTGTATTTGTAAAAGAAGGTGATTGGGTGAAGCAAGGGCAAAAAATAGCGGAAATGGGTTCAACGGGATCAGATAGAGTGATGCTTCATTTTGAAATACGTCGGGCTGGAAAGTCGGTCGACCCAATGAAATTGCTGTGATTCGTGGTAGATCAGGATGACATTGTCGCAAGGATATCCTATCATAAAAAATGCCCCCAATATTCTTTCATTGAGGATATGTATGCCCAAGCGAAAAAAAGGAAAGGAATCGGATAAGGATGTCCATTTGGAAGAGGATCACGATACGATTTCTGTAGAAAAAGAAGAGGATGAAGAACCAGCAGAGCCTGCAGAAAAAGATTTGAAAGATAGTGTCACCGTTAACCCAGGTGAAGTTATTGCGCATCCAGAAGAAAGTGAGCCAGGAAAGACAAATTTCAAATCAGAAAGAGAATCGACGGCAGCGGTTGATCCAACCCAATTATATTTAAAAGAAATTGGTTTTTCTCCCTTATTGAGTGCTGAAGAAGAAGTGTATTATGGTCGATTAGTGCAAAAAGGGGATCCTGAAGCACGAAAAAAAATGATTGTTAGTAATTTGCGTTTAGTCGTGAAGATTGCACGTCATTATTATAATCGTGGTCTTGAATTTTCAGATTTAATTGAAGAAGGCAATTTAGGTTTATTGCGTGCAGTTGAAAAATTTGATCCAGAGCGAGGTTTCCGTTTTTCAACGTATGCAACTTGGTGGATTAGGCAAACCATTGAACGTGCCATCATGAATCAAACGCGTACCATTCGCCTGCCTATTCATGTCTTAAGAGAATTAAATCTATATTTATCCACTGCACGTGAATTAATGAAGAAACAAAGTTATGAACCTTCTTATCAAGAAATTGCAGATGCACTTGATAAATCCATCGATGATGTGAAAGAAATGATGGAATTAAATGAACACATGATTTCACTCGATATGCAAATTCCTGGTGAAAATACTGCCGGGAAGCCATTGGTTGAGGCGTTGGCTGATAAAAGTGCACTTGATCCTGCGGATGTTCTGACGGGCGAACGGTTGCATGAAAGTTTAGAGCGATGTCTTGCCGAATTAAATGAAAAACAACGAGAAGTTATTTGTCGGCGTTTTGGTTTGGGTGGGTATGAGCGCCAAACATTAGAAGAAGTGGGCGAAGCAGTGGGGTTAACACGCGAACGTGTTCGCCAAATACAAATGAGCGCACTCAAAGCGTTACGCGACATTTTAAGAAAAAATGGCTTAGATAGCAGTATGTTGTGATTTTCTCTGGCTTTTCTCTTTTTCCCGCGCTTGCTTGTTAGGTATTGGCTCGGTATTCTTCCGTGACTTTATCAAATAAAAAAAGGTAATTCGTTATGCTTGCGCATCATACGAGCCCGGTGAAATTTAATCACGGGCCTCTTCAGGATACAGAAAAATCACCTAAACAAAATGAATTTTTTTTTGTTGGAGATGCTTTTAAAGCGGCCTGTCAATCAAAGAAATGGAAAGAGGCTTTTGTTATTCTTAACAATTTTGTCGATTTTAAGAATGCTAAAAAAACAGATAATGACAAAATGGAAAGTGATACTGATTTTCTCCAGATATTATTTGAAGAGCCTATTGATGATGTTAATCAGGATTATGAAAATCTGCTTAAATTGATTATTAAACAAATGCAAAATAATAATGATGTGGGTAATAAACTTAATTTGGCACTGTCTCATCTTATTTTAAACAATCAATGTTCAAAAAAAATCTTTAAATTTTTTATGGCAAATGGGATGACTACAGATGGTTTATCACATTTACTCATTAAACAAGATAATAAAAAACTGATGATCTACCTGAGTGAATTAATAAAAAAACCTCATGACTTAACTTATCAATATGAAGGGCAAACAGTTTTGCAGTTGGTCGCTTCATTGGATCGATGGGGATATCTTGAATACCTTATAAAAAAAGGACAATTTAACATACAAGAATTTTATCAAATGAAGATCGATGAAGTTCTTTTGATGGCAGCAAAAAGTAAAGATTGTGATCGAGCAATTGGATTTATTCTTTCTGGGTTAGCGCCCTTACCCGAAGAAAGCAATAAGATTTTTTTAAAAAAAGGTGTGATGGCTGATGTTTTATTTCACCTTATTGAGAATAAATATTTAATATCTTTTGATGTGGTTACTCAATTAATTTTAAGATTTGATTTTGCAGATGATCAGTCGTTACTAACAGAAAAAACAGTGATGGAGATTGCCATTGAAAAAGCGTATTGCTTGAGAGAGTGGGGGCATGTTTTTAATATGCTTTCATTTTTAGCGGATAAAAAAGAACAATTTGTATTCAAGGATGCGGATCTTTTAAGAGCACTTCTGGAAAAGGCGATGGTAGAGCGTTGTCGAGAATTTGTTATTAATTATCTTATAAAAAAACAATCGATGGTAGTCGAAAATAGTGACCTGGTTTATGAAAAAAAATGGCTAACAATGGCGATTGAACAGAGAAATGAAGATAGATTTTTCCAACTGCTAATCGATGCGAAAGTGCGTGTCAGTGATAATGCATTCAATTTTTACCGATTAGATTTTTTTGAAGTAGAGGCAACAGGCGAGTCGTGTTCAGATGATCGAGCTATCAAAATGATTCCACAATTTTTATCTACGAACATAAAGTTTTTTAAAATAATCCAGGCAGAATTTTACAATCAAACAATAAAGAATGAATGTTTGGCGGGATATGTTGTTTTTTTGAAAAAAGTATTTTCTGATAATTTGACCTCTTTTTGTTATCAAAAACGCAATGATGGATATGCATTACTCGAGGAGAATTTGCAACTCAATGCAGAACGTTTTGAGAAAGTGAGTTTGAAAAAATTTGCGCAATTGCATTATGATCTGCTGTATGTTGTTCGACGATGCCATGCCATTCATCAATGTTTAAGAAATATTTTTGATTGTTTGTCTGAAATCAGAAATGATATTCAAACAAAAAAATGGACTAAACTAGGGTTGTTGTGTGGTTCTCGTTCGAATGGTATGCCGGAATTAATTGAGCATTTAAATAAAGCATTGTCGATATTAACTGTTGAAATGAAAGAGGAACAGATTATTGCACTGTATTCGAAGTGTTACGATATTCTTTCAGAAAGCATACGAAAATCGCATTCATCCCGTTTTTTTCAAAAAAAAGATGAAGGCACATTAGCAATCTGTCAGGAATATTTTCAAAAAATTTCATCAATTCAGCTTGCGTTGCCGCCTTTGCCACATGCCTCTGTTGCGGCGTCTGATGTATTAGGGTCAGCTGAAAAGAGCGAGCCCAATGAGTCTCGGTTTGAAAAACAATTGACTCTCTCCCGCAGCTTCACTAAAAAATAAGGCCTGTTGATGATCAAAACAGACCTTAGAGAGCCATGGTTTTTTAAAAAATACTAGGCAACTTGAAATGTCGTATTTAATTTTTTCTCTACTGGCAAATTTTTTAATTTCACATATACGGGTAAGCCATTTTTGTAAGTTGGATAATCTTCGCCCTGAATTAAAGGTGATAAATACTTGCGACAGGCTTCTGTAATGTGAAAACCATCTTCAGTGATATATTCGCGCGGCATTTTTACTTCGACATTCGCCACATTTTCTAATGGCGCTTCACCAATATGCCATCCGTAGTCGTTTGTTTTATTGCGAACAATAATGGGCATCACTGCATTTTTACCTGCCAGTGCGAATTCAACTGCAGCTTTTCCAACAGCATAAGCTTGTTCGACGTCTGTTTTTGATGCGATATGTCTTGCTGCGCGTTGTAAATAATCAGCGAGTGCCCAATGATATTTGTAACCTAGGTTTTCTTTGATGAGCTTTGCAATAACAGGTGCGACACCGCCTAATTGCTTATGTCCAAATGCATCGGTTAATCCTTGTTCCGAAATAAAAGCACCATCCGAATTTTTTATTCCTTCAGAAACGACAATCGAACAATGATCATATTTTTTGACACATTCTTGCACGCGCTTTAAAAAAGCGTCCGTATTTAATGGAATTTCTGGAAAGAGAATGAGGTGAGGCGAGTCACCGTCATGTTCAGCAGCGAGTCCCCCGGCTGCGGCAATCCAGCCTGCATGTCGTCCCATGACTTCCAGAATAAATACTTTAGTCGAAGTGAGTGCCATGGAAGCGACATCCATTCCTGCTTCGCGAATCGAGACCGCAACATATTTAGCAACAGAGCCAAATCCAGGGGAATTATCTGTAAAAGGCAAGTCATTATCGACAGTTTTAGGGATGCCAATACAAGTAATGGGATAACCTAATTCTTTGCTAATTTGCGATACTTTATAAGCGGTGTCTTGAGAATCACCGCCACCATTATAAAAAAAATATCGGATATGATGAGCTGAAAATACTTCAACTAAGCGTTCATATTGTTTGCGATGTTTTTCGATGGATCCTAATTTATGACGACATGAACCAAATGCACCAGCAGGGGTATAACGTAATGCAGCAATGTCTGCTTGTGATTCAAGACTGGTATCAATCAAATCTTCTGTTAATACACCGATAATGCCATTGCGGGCCGCATAAACTTTACCTAGCTTATCAGTGTGTTGACGCGCTGTTTCAATGAGCCCACAAGCTGAGGCATTGATGACAGAGGTGACACCGCCTGATTGTGCATAAAGAGCATTGAATTTTTCCATAAATATCTCCCCGCTGGTTGGATGATGAAATGGCCTTAAAAATAACCTTGTTTATGGGAGAGATCAACAAAAAAAACCGTATCGAATGGGAGGATTCAATACGGTTGATAGCAGGTCCGTGATTTCAAGGAGATACACTTTCTTACATTTTTATATTTGTTTTAACTGGTTAATATTTTTAATCAATGCATATTGATGAATATTTTTGAAAAACAAAGAACGTTGTAATTCTTGAATTTGTTGGCTGCTAGCCAAAATAAAACTGGAGCCGAGTTTGTTAGCTAAACGTAACACTTCCGTGCGAATTTTTCCGGAAATTAACCATTGATCTTTTTTGGCAATTTCTAAATGTTTGCCAACTTGATTCAATGATTGTTTGGCTTCGTCATAATATTTTTCAATCAACATGCCCATTGATGGGATATTAAAATAACAAGTCGGTAGACGAGGTATCACATGAACAAGGCTTAATTTAATATCAGTTTGCAGAGCATGTTTTGTGTTAAAAGCATTTTTTATTTGGATGACTTCTTCATCTGTGATGGCATTGGTGACAATTAAAACCTGCTTACGCTTATCCATGGCTGCTTCTCCTATAACGCACTTTTTACTTAGTTATCAGTGAGGGGATACTAATCATCTCACTAAATATTGCTAATAAAAATTGGGAGAAGACCAGAGAAAATTACTTGGATATACTTAAATAGCTCAGGGTTTATACCATCAGGATAGTACTAATTTGAACTAGAAATACTCTAATGTAATTAATATGCTTTATTCTTCTTCAACAGCCTCTTCTTTTATGCTATTTGTTAACACTAATTTCACTAATTCAGGAACAGATTTAACCCCCATTTTTTTCATGACAGAAGCACGATGAGCTTCTACTGTTTTGAGTGAAATCTTTAGCTCTGCTGAAATAACTTTATTTGGTTTGCCAGCCACAATGCCTTGTAAAACTTGAATTTCACGTGGTGAAAGTAAAGCAAATTTGGCTCTAGCTTGCGCGCTTTCTTGACGTTTTTCACGATTGGCTTTGTCCAGGCGTAACGCTTTATTAATGCTTTCTAATAAGACTTGATCATTGAAAGGTTTGGTCAGAAAATCAGTTGCACCGGCTTTCATAACACGAACGGCAAGCGGTACATCTCCGTGACCACTAATGAAAATAACCGGAAGTGTTGGGGAGCCACTGTCATTTAATTTTGTTTGTAATTCAGGACCACTCATTCCAGGCATACGAACATCTAGCAATAAACAACAGTGTTGTTGTGAATCATATTCTTGCAAGAAATCTTGCGCTCTGACATAAGTTTTAACTTTTAATCCAACGGATTCAATGATCCATGATAGCGATTCCACCATCGCGTGATCATCATCAATGATATAGACAACGGGATCGAGTGCTGACATAAAGATGGCTCCTTTGATTAAAATTTAAATCGAAATAGGTAATGAAAATCGTATCCAACTATTTTCGTTTGCATTAGAGTTAATCGTAAATTGACCGCCGTGTGCTTCGATAATGGAACGACAAATAGCAAGCCCCATTCCTCGTCCATGTGCTTTGGTCGTAAAAAACGGCATAAATACTTTGTTAACCAATTCTTTTGAAAAGCCAGGGCCAGTATCTTTGATTGTAATTTCAATGATGTCGACTTTGGATTTGATTTGAATATGAATACGTTTTTCTTTGATATGATTTTCTTGCATGGCTTCAATGGCATTTTGCATGAGATTCAACATGACTTGTTGAATTTGAATTTTATCAATAAAGATTAAGGGTACATTTTTATCGAAATCAAAATCAATTTTTGTTTTTGAGGTGGTTAATTCATTTTTAATAAAGCTCACTGTTTCCCGTACGACATTGTTAATTTTGCAAGGCGTTTTGATTAATTGACCTTTGCAAAAAAAATTTTTTAATCGTTGTACAATTTCACCAGCACGCACAGCTTGTGTGACTGCTTTTTCCATGACATTTTTTAATTGGTCACGATCATGTTCACTGTTTTGTAAATGTCGAACGCACCCGCGTGTATAATTAATAATGGCCGTGAGGGGTTGGCTGATTTCATGTGCCATCCCTGAAGCCATTTCTTCCATGGTACTTAACCGGAAAATATGAGCTAATTGTTGGCCTCGTAATCGTGCTTTTTTATCTAATACACGATCGGTAATATCACGAGAAGCTAATTGAATTTCATTAATACTTCGTGACGATTCATCTCTGATTAAACGAATGTTGCTTTCAAACCAACGAAATTCTCCTTCTTTTCGTTTAATACGATAAACAACAGGTCGATTGTCATTATTGTCGCGACGTCGATTGAAAGCTTTTTTTGTTTTCAAAGCGTCATCGTGGTGAATGAGTTTATAAATATTTTTGCCTATTAAATCATCTGGATGGTAACCGATCGAACTTTTACAAGCAGGAGAAACATACAAATAAGTTCCTTCAGGGGTGTGACGTGAAATGATATCGGTTGCATTTTGTGCGAGCAAATGAAAACGTAATTCACTTTCTCGTAATTTACGTTCGGTTTGTTCAATATTATTGAGGGCATCAACTAACAAAGTGCTCACGGTTAGGAAATTAGCGAGTGATTGTTCTAATTGTTGATGCAAGTGATCGTATGATTTTTGTTGCTGTTCTTCCGTTTTTTTGAAAGTTGTAATATTTTGATGAATCAATAAAGCAGTGGCTTTAATTTGATTATTAATAGGCAAGGGGCAAAGATAAGATTTACAGTGACCTTTCACTCCATTTTTTCTTACGAAAACCGTGTCTTCTAGCCATTTTTTTTGTTGTGTTTGAATTTCTTGAATTAATTTTGGGAAGGGGTAGTTGCAATCGTAAATAAGATTGATAGATCGACCCAACACTTCTTTTCTAGCATAACCAAATAACGAAACCGCGCCTGCATTCCAATTGACAATTCGTCCTGCTTTATCTAGCAGAACAGCGCTATCCATGATGGTATCCAGTAATCCCAAACCGTCCATGCTGGGTTTATCCTTTGCGAAGTAGCGTAAACTAGTTGATAATAACACAGCTCTTCAACGTGAATAGCCCTGATGATAGCATATTTTTTTAGATGTTAAGCCCGAATATTCGTCTCATGTTTTATTTTTAAATAACGAGATTTCAACGATGCGATTGCATATTTTAGGTATTTGCGGAACATTCATGAGTGGGATAGCGCTCTTGGCTAAACAATCAGGACATGAAGTATCAGGGTCCGATATGAATGTTTACCCGCCAATGAGTACCCAATTGGCAATGCAAGGAATCCAACTATATGAAGGGTATGAGCCTGCTCATATTGATGCTCAGGTGGATTGTGTGATTGTGGGTAATGTGATTCGACGTGGTAATCGTGCGATTGAATATGTGTTGAATCATCGCATTCCTTATACATCCGGCCCCGCATGGCTTGCTGACAATATTCTAAAACATCGCCATGTATTAGCCGTGGCTGGGACACATGGTAAAACAACGACTAGCAGCTTATTAGCTTGGATATTGGAATATGCAGGATTAACCCCGGGGTTTTTGATTGGCGGGGTGCCCGAGAATTTTGGGTTATCTGCGCGTTTAGGGGATGAACCTTATTTTGTGATCGAAGCGGATGAATATGATAGCGCATTTTTTGACAAGCGCTCTAAATTTATTCATTATCATCCACAAACGCTCATTCTCAATAATTTAGAATATGACCACGCCGATATTTTTCCAGATTTAAACACGATCAAACAGCAATTTCATTATTTGATTCGCACTATTCCGGAAACAGGATTGATTTTGCGTCATGCAAAAGATTCACATTTGCAAGAGGTATTGAATATCGGATGCTGGACGCCGGTGACATCATTTGGTGCTGATTCCAAAGAATGGCAAGCCCATTTATTGAAAGCAGATGGGAGTATTTTTACATTATTGCGACAAGGTAAAGTAGTGGGTGAAGTGCGTTGGGAATTACTAGGGAATCATAATGTTGATAATGCGTTAGCTGCTATGGCTGCTGCGTGTCATGTGAATGTGCCGATTGAAACAGCGATCGAAGCGATACGTCATTTTAAAAATGTTAAACGACGAATGGAAGTAAAGGGTAAAGTAAACGACATTGTGGTTTATGATGATTTTGCGCATCACCCAACGGCTATCGCGACGACATTGGCGGGGTTGCGTGCAAAAATTGGGCCATCTGCGCGAATGATTGCCGTGATTGAATTCGGTTCTTACACGATGCGATCAGGTGTTCATAGAGATCAACTTCTATCTGCTTTTGAAAAAGCAGATAGAGTGATATGCAAAAACACAGAGTCAGATTGGGGGTTGGAAACCATTCTTGAAAATTTCAAGCAGCCCACTGCTTTGTACAACGATGTTGATACCTTGGTTCAATCGCTTGTTCCAACATTATACCCAGGAGATCATGTCATCATAATGAGTAATGGTGGCTTTGGCGGTATTCATCAAAAATTATTGCATGCCATCGAGGAGAAAAAATAAAGTTTATTTTCAACAAGTGATCGTGTCACGAAATGCCATTAAATAATTTCTCTTCCTGCCAATGCATGAGCAAGTGTGTTGGAGTCGATGTATTCTAATTCACTTCCAAGCGAAACTCCGCGTGCAATGCGGGTGACTTTAATAGCGTATTGTTTGGCGAGTTCTGAAATATAATGTGCAGTGGCTTCACCTTCCACGGTAGGATTGGTTGCGATGATCGTTTCTTTGATCGTCTTTTTTTCGAAATGTTGTTTGAGTTTCGCAATACCAATTTCTTGCGGGCCAATACCATCCAGTGGTGATAAGTGCCCAAATAAAACAAAATATTTCCCACGAAATTGAGCGGTTTGTTCAATGGCATTCACATCAATGGGATTTTCAACAATACACAATAAAGAAGAATCTCGATGTTGTGAAAGGCATATTTCACAAAAATCGGCTTCACTGAAAATACGGCAATCAGCGCAATGATTAATTTTTTCCATGGCATCATTTAAATTTTGCGCTAAGCGTCTGCCATTATCGCGACCGCGGGTGAGCAATTGTAATGCCATACGCTGCGCTGTCTTTGGGCCAACACCCGGCAAACAGCGCAGCGAATCGATTAATTGTTCAAGCAAAGGACTGAAACGCACGAGTCTAATTCACTACTCTTTAGGTAAATCACCAAACCCTTCAGGTAATTTGATGCCGGCTAATCCGCCCATTTTGTCGCGCAAACTTCTTTCAATCTTATCTGTTGCATCATTGATTGCCGCAGCCATTAAATCTTCGATAATTGATTTTTCTTCTTTTAATAGATTAGGATCTAGCGCAACTTTTTTTGCATAATGTTGACCTGTCATCGTGATTTTGACAACGCCACCGCCCGATTGGCCTGTAATTTCTAATTCGGCAACTTGCTTCTGGATATCTTGAAGTTTTTTCTGCATTTCCTGGGCTCGTTTCATGATTTCATTCAGACCGACTTTGTCATTGTTGGTTGGCATCGTAAAAACTCCGTTATCATTTGAAAAAGTAAACAAACCATTTTAGCAAAGTTATATACCACTCGCTATGTATGGATGCAATGTTTTTAAGTTAATGAAACATCAACCGTTGCATCATATAGCTCGATAAACTGTTTAATCTGCGGATTTTCTAATAGCGTTTGGGTTGCATGAGCTAGTGATTTTTCTTGTTCTTGTTGATGTTGTTTTGTCGGCGTCACTAATTCTGTTGATGTGATCGTGATTTCAAGGTGGATCGGATGCTTGAAATGTTGGCTCAATGCATCAGCAATGCGATCTTTTAATTTTGGATTCAGCATCGGTTGATGATTTTCTGACAACATTAATTCAATTTTATGATCAGTGATTTTTTCTAACATGCAATTTGCAGCAAGTGCATAAGCCATGCCGGAAAGGCCAAGCTGAGGTAATAAGTTGCGCCAATCAAGAGCTGAAGGTAAGGCGTTGTGTTCTGATTGTTTTGAT
>CAYTKY010000024.1:0-26381 GCA_964438435.1 uncultured Coxiellaceae bacterium
TTCACGATAGATCCTACCTAAAGCATAAATCTCTCGAAAAAGTGCCAAAGCCCAGTTGATAATAAGCCAGAGATAATTTCAGGATTAAATGATTTTTGGCTTAAATCAGTTTTCAAACTGATACCTGCAACAGCACTGCTCTCAGTCGGGACATTCGCAGCTTGAACCACCGTGCCTGTGATTTTGCCTGATGTACTACTTGGTGCGGCACCACTATCTTTACTGGCTGATTCTCCTGAAGAGCCACCACTGCTGCCTCCACCACCACCATGACCAAAACACTGAGGTGAAGTTTGCTTATCTGTATATTTTCCACAAGTTGAACATCTGGGTTTGGCTTTATCTGCCGCGTTTTTTTTGTTTTGATCTTCTTTTATGTTCTGTTTTATTTCATTAAGATTTTTATCTGGCATTTTGATACCTATTTATTCAAAAATTATGTTTATATTTTAACAAAAAAATCGCCTACTTTTTTAAGGGTTGCTTAAGAATATTTACTTAATATCATTCATTATAGTCTAGTCTCTACAAAACTGTTTGAATTTTCTTAAAGAAATTTTAATATAAACAATGACATGTTTTTTATTTACCTTGGCCAGACAATCATACTGTTAAATAAAATCAATGGGACAAAAACTCATGGATCAAAATAAGCAAAAGAAGAAAGAAAAATTTGAAAGATCACTTCGACCTCACATTCAGATTGAAAAATCTGAAAGTAAGTATATTTACGATATAATGCGTGAACTCAATATTCCTGCTGTATCTATCACTGTCATTGAAAATAATGAGATTAGCTGGACGCAAGAATATTATTCTCAATCAAACAATGAATCTAAAAATTTTAATCCTGCCATTTTTCAAGTAGCTTCAATTAGCAAAACTATTAATGCTGTTTTAGCCATGAAAGTGTTAGTAGAAAGTGGTCTTGTAGGATTAGATGATGACGTCAATCAATATTTAAAAGATTGGCAAATCGAAAATCCATTTGATGAAAAAGTCACTTTAAGACGATTGCTGAGTCATACTGCTGGTATTAATGTGGGCGGATTTTATGGATATTCATCAACACATCAAAATAAATTAACAAGCACTATTATTTTGAAAGGTAATAACGAATTATCATTATCTCCTGATAAATGGCCATCTCCTGATGAATGGCCGCCACCTGAATGTGCAAAAGGTACTTCAAATAATGTTCCTGTAAAAGTGATAATAAAGCCTGGTACAAAAGAGAATTATTCTGGTGGGGGAACAACGATCATTCAAAAATTAATTGAAGATGTGACGGGAGAATCTTATGCAGCTCTTGCTAAAAAATATATATTCGTACCATTGAATATGAATTCAAGTACCTTTGAAACGCTTTACCCTGAAAAAAATTCTCAAAACATACAATTAGGATATGACAGAGAAGGAAATCCAATTGACGGCGGTTGGCGAATTTATCCTGAATTAGCTGCAGTTGGTCTTTGGACAACATCTGGTGATATTGCCAAATTCAGTGTAGCCATTCTTAAAGCTTTAAATGACCCTCAAAATGGATTCATATCACAAGATACAGCTAAAGCACTCATTCAAAAACAACCTCATAGTCAATTTGGTTTAGGTTTTGAGATTTATCAATTTGGTGAAATAACTGCTTTTGGTCATGGCGGAACAAATGAAGGATATAAATGTGGTGTTGTTATATTGCCTGATAAACAAACAGGCATCGTCATCATGACAAATTCAGACAATGGCGACAAATTAATTGATGATTGTAAGCGTAGTTTTTTTGCAACATATGATGTTGCACCATACCCAGCAGAAATAAAAAAACCGATAAAACTTAAAACTGAGCAATTGATTAAATGCAATGGTAAATATCAATTTACTATTCAAGGAAAGTTATGCCATGTTACTACGCAAGCTGATAATACAAAGCTCTTTATCACCGTTCCCTTTCCTTTACCTACCAGTAGCACAACAAAGAAATTTGAATTAATTCCAGAATCAGATCATTCATTTTTTAGCAGTGAATATAATAGGACATTTGTTTTTAGTGAAGACTATACACAACTTGCGATTAAGGGACCCAAATCTAAAATACCTGTAATTGCATTTATTGTTAAATGATAAAAAAATTTATTCATCACTGAATGAAAAAGAAAAATGAATCATGAACATTTAAAATTAATATGTACCCAATTAAATCTTGACCCAGCAGAAGATGCTGCCAGAAAAATTGATGGTGGTCGATCAGGTCATTTTGCATGGCGTATTCATACTAAATCTGGCGATTATTTCATAAAACAACTTGCCTCTGATATTAATTTGCAAGAAGAAAGCAATATTAATAAATACGAATTGAGTGAGAAGATTGCCTATCAATTTAAACAACAAGGGATACCCACAATTTCTGCAATTGAAAAATTTGGAAAGTATTTGATGATCATTGATAACATTGGTTATTTAGTTTATCCATGGATAGACGCACATTCGATTAGTCGAAACGAAATTAATGAATCATATGCATTGAAATTCTCTGTTATTTTAGCAAATATGATTTTTGCCTATCTCAAAGCAGGCGGTCAGTTAAATAAAGAAATGATGAATATTGCATTAAATAGTGTATTTGGTAATCAAATATTTTGGTTACTTCACAATGTCAAATTGATTAATAGCATTCATGATAATCCTGATAAGTTGAAAAATAGAATACATGAAGTTGAATCGACTTTATCAGCAATGATAAGATTCAAAGCAATGATAAGATTCAAAGCAATGCTTCCTGATTTAATGGAAGTGTCGAATTCGATTATTTCATATCGATAACAATTCGATAAAATCGAAATATTAGTAGAATTGATTCACGCATTCTGCTGATAACAATATGGTCTAGTTCGAAGTCGATTTTTTTAAACATGCTTTTCCAACTATTTTTGTTGGATTGTATCGATCTCTTCCTTCTGCTGTTATTATTCTGCATTCATTATCTATGTGATCAATTTCTTCTTTTAATAAAGGAAAAATTACTGATAACCAAAGGAATAATAATAAAATTTTTTCTTGTGGATCATCGGATGATGATCCATACAAATCAAACATTTCTGATATTATTTTTTTCTGATCTTTGAGATTATATTTAACATAACCTAATAACGCTGAATTATTATTGAAAAATAATTTTGTGAACTCTGGTCTAAATCCAATACAATCTTCGCCATAATTTTTAATTGCATGACCACGGTTTTCTTCTTCACAAAAGGAACTAACGTAAACCTTAATACCACGTTTGATATATTCATTAAATAATGGAAGCATGCGATGAAAACTAGAATTTTTTAATTTCTCTCTTGTAATTTCTGGTCCAACTTTTAATTCACGATTATTTTTTTTATTAAGATCATCATGCGAAGACATTTTGAGATGCTTGCTACTTATCATTTCTTTTCCAAAATCAGTATAATGATAAAGAATAGAATTTGGTGCAGAAAAAATTTCTTCAACGTATTTTCTTAGCATCTCATGTAATTTCATAATCTTATTAAAATCTCAAATATTACTTAGTATGTTATCTTAAAATAAAAATGCTTAGCTCGATTTTTAAGGCTTTAGCTTCACGGTCGCCACCAACCCCGCTTCTTGAGCTACCTGTTGAAAAAGTTTATCTGAATTTTCACAGAATTTTGGATCCGTATAATAAATTCGATTTGGCATAATCACTTTATTCGAAATTTGAATAGCAACTCGCGTCGCCAAATCTTTCTCATTATTATCGTTATTAATAAAAACAACTTCGGATGTTTTAGTAGTCGGGAAAATATGTAGATTTGAGCTAATGCCAGGAGCGCCGCCATTATGGCAATAAAAATCTTGTTCATGAATTGGATGCATTATACCAAAAGCATATTTGGTACCATGACGGGTATCAACTTCTACAGCTTTTATTTGTTGTTCAATCATTGGATTTGTTTTTATTTGCTGAATAAACCAATCACCAAATTTTGTTAGCGCCTGTGGTGTTGCCCACATATTTGCTCCCGCAGGACTAGAAGCAATTTCAATAGTTTTTTTAAATTCAGCGTTAGTTGCAAATGGTAAATTAGAGATAGGCGTATCTCTTAATCATATTATAATGCATTTTTGACTATATCTTATTTGGATACAGTGTTTGACTACGTTTTAATTTTTTCAATTCCGCAATAAAATTATTATCATTCTCTTTATTACAACCTCTCAATAATAAGCGCTGTCATTTTCTCATGATCAAATTTTAATGATCCATATTTTGCTCTTTCAAACATATGGGAATATGGGCCATGTCCAATATCGTGCAGAAGCCCAGCAAGCATCACTAATTCTTTTACAGATTTAAGCAACTCTTTATTCTCACCTTCGTCTTTGTCAGAAATTAATTTCTCAATAACCCTTTTTCCTAAATAGGCAGCACCGAGACAGTGACTAAATCGATTATGAGTTGCTCCGGGATAAACATAGTAGTCCATCCCTAATTGTTTGATATGTCTAAGGCGCTGAAATTCGGAAGTCTGAATAATGGATTTAACCATTGCGGCTTCACTACGCCTGAACTGCATTAAACCATGGATCGGATCGTTAACTGAGAAGAGAGTATTCGACATAATTGCACTCCTTGTCAGAAGTGAATTTTTTATAATTAATCAAATATTATACAGCCAGTATAACACCAAACTTCGACACATATTCGACACGGAAGATTTTGATTTGAGAAATTCTATCTTTATTTTCTTTCATCGTATTGCCCTAGCAATTTATGCCAAATAATCTGTTTTTCAACTACTAACTGGTTGTTTAGTTTTGATGCGATTGGGTCTAGTCTACCCATGGTTGAATTATCGTACATTTGCCAAGAATCCGCTATAGGTGTGTATAGCCCAAAGAAATTTTTAAGTCCAGTTATGTATCGTCTTCTGATCGTTTCTTCAGGCACAAAATGGCCGCCCATTTTCACTCTTTCCGCCACACGTGACACAGCTAAATCAGCACTATCCAATAATAAAAATGTGAGATGAAAAAAATAACCGTTCTTTTTTAATTCCACGATCCAAGGTGCAAATGATCGGCTAGCAAGTGTTGTTTCAAAAGCAAAGTTCTCTGCATCATTTGCCAAATGATACATTCGCTCTAACATGGCACGACCTGCTTGAATCGCAGCTTTTTCAGGTGCAAAAGCACTAAGACCTGCAGCAATGGTATCTGCATTTACAAAATGGCTTACATTGAGTGCTTGATTTAGTAGTGCTGGCGCTGCTGTTGTTTTTCCTGCACCATTTGATTCTGCAATAATGATAACGTGTGGCATCAACCCACCTCTTTCGCATAAATCATCTGCTGCATCTGTTTATTCATTCCCTCTAACTGCGCTTTTTCTTGCACAATCTCCCACTTCTCTCTCATTATAAATTTATTTTGATCTTTCAGTTCATTGACTTCATCACGCACCATGATTAATTGCTGAGAAATAACAGCATGTTGTTTTTGCTGTTCTAATAATATAACGCGTTCTTCATCAAGTTGCTTTTTAAGTATTTCATATTGTTTTTGCATCACTACTACTTCACGCTTACTATCATCATTTTCTTTTTTAGCTTTACTCAACTCTGTTTGTGATGCAGTACATTCATGCTTGATATTATCATATTCATTTTTCAATGCCTGATGTTCATATAGCATTTTATCTATTTTGTTTTGCAATGCCGTCTTATCTTGCATTGCGATTCTTGCTTCTTCTTTAGCACTTTTTAGCGCGATTTCTAACTGCTGCACTACTTCATCTTGTTTTTCTTTATCCATTAAACGCTGCACGCGCGTACTTTCTCTATAATGTTCTAAATTTTCTTGTGCTAGCTTATGTAATCGAACTAATTCATCGATGCGCTCTTGCTTTTCCATTGCTTGTATCGATTGCGCATCAAGTTTTGCAATAAGTGCGGCATTTTCGGTTTGCAAAGAAATAACTGTTTGTTGCAAGGAGAGTTTATCCTGATTTAACAATTCTTTTTCTTTACCCCAACCATCATATAACTTCTGCCAACGCTGATTATTGGTTTTATACTTATCTATCTCTAATTGCATTTGTTTAATAGCATGCGCTGATTCTTGCTTAACGATAGCCACTTGATCATCTGCACGAGCTTGTAAGCGTTGCCACAAGCCTTTCATCATAGAAATAAACTCTGGTGGTAAGTTTTCTTTGATGGCAACAGAGGTATCGTCATTTTGCTCAGCACGCCAGTTGCGTAGGTGGTTGGCGATAGTGGTGGTACTTCCTGTGCCAAGCAAGTTTCGTATCAATTCAATGGTGGGTTGTTTTCCTTGGCCTTTTATTTGTTCGGCTGCATTGGCAATATCTTGATAAGTGACCCCTAGTCGCGCCATTTTCACCCTCTCCTTCAAATGAGTTATGTAATAACGTTTATCATATTATAACGTTATCTTATTAAATTACTCAATGTCATAGCATTTATTCTAATACTATAGATAATTATTATTTATCGATAGTTAATTAAATATTCTTATGTTACGATTCGTAATATAGTTTCAAAATAAAGGATTCAGTAATACATGGAAAATGAAGAACGATCGGCACTAACAAGCATTGCAACCCCTCTTTCTCTTAACCCATACCCATCATCAAAATTAGGATTAGCCAATCCCTATATTCATCTTGCAACGAGTGAAAACACTCGCAAAGCCTATCAAAGTGATATTCGCCACTATGAAATGGCAGGCGGCAAATTACCCGCAACACCAGAGATGATTGCTAGTTACCTTCATTTCTTTGCTGATAAATTAAATCCACGCACACTCACCCGTCGTTTAATTGCTATCAAACATTGGCATGTTTATCAGAATTTTACTGATCCGACATTGCATCCTGCAATTCAAAAAACGATGACTGGTATCATGCGCACACATGGCAAACCCAAAGAAAAAGCTCGCGCGTTACTACCAGATGAATTAGCAAAGATTCATCAGTATCTTAAAAATGAAAATACACTAGCCGCATTGCGCGATGATGCATTATTACAAATAGGATTTTTTGGGGCACTAAGACGTAGTGAGTTAGTTGCTATTTTCTATGAAAATATTAAGTGGGAAAAAGCTGGAATAGAAATTTTACTCCCTCAATCGAAAACTGATCCAACACATGTCGGTCAATATTGTGCGATTCCTTATGGCAATGACACACTCTGCCCTATTGCCGCATTAAAAGAATGGCTTGCGAAAAGTAATATTAAAAGCGGTGCAATATTTCGTCGTATCACATCGAAGGAAAATATAGGAAATGAAGCACTGACACCACTTTCTGTTAATCACATTCTGAAAAAGAGAGCGTGTGATATTAATATTCAGGATTATAAATTACTAAGTGCCCATAGTTTACGCCGCGGACTTGCAACAAGTGCTGCAAAATCTGGCGCGCCATTACAAGCAATTATGCGTGCAGGACGCTGGAGGCAAACTAATACTGTGATCGAATATATCGAAGAAAATGAGAGATTTGCTGATAATGCAGCGAGTAATGTGTTACACATGATGGTAAAAAATAATGCCAAATAAAAAATGTTATTGGGTGTATATTTTGTATTGTGATAACCATTGTTATTACACAGGTTATACAACTGACTTAACAAAACGTTATGAAGCACATTTAAATGGTAGTGCGAGTAAATATACACGAAGTTTTAAGCCAATAAAAATTGCTCAGTATTGGAAAATAAAAAATAAATCAACTGCTATGCGATGTGAATATGCTATCAAAAAATTATCGCGTCAAAATAAAGAAAAAATGATTGTTCAGCCTGATTTGTTAAATAAATTTGTGAAATATGAGAAATAATATAAAATTTTTTTAGCATTATTATTTGCTTTCCATCATTGAATAAAATATTGAATAACTTAATTATGCAAACTACAAGAGTAAATCAAATTGAAAATAATGATGTGATTCCTAGTATCACTGCACTATCTGTCGCCATGGCCTTTATGCGAGCTCTAGATACAAAATAGGGTATGATCCAATTATTATGTTAAGAAAATTGATGATCATTCAGCAAATTGATACTGCCATTAAAAATGGCATCACCCAAATTGTTTTTATTGGGGGCGGCTTTGATATTCGTTCTTTTATAACAGCATTAATGCACCCCGATATTACAATATATGAATTAGATCGTGGTCCAACGCGACAAAGTAAATTAAATGGCCTGACATCGATTCCACAGGAAATCGGATTTGATCAGTTTGTTATTAGCGAACCATCGGATGAATTAACCATCATAAATAAAAATTTATATTACATTGAAGGTGATTTAAATAAACATCATTTATCTGAAATATTAAAACGACATGGTTATAACGAAAAAAATAAAACCCTCATGATCGCTGAAGGATTAACAACTTATCTTGAGCAAAATGAAAATCAACAACTTTTATTTTCTATCTCTCATTTAATGAATGAAGGGGATCAACTTTTAATTAGCCTATCGCGTCAGGTGATGACAATTTAAGTTGATTTCGCGCCCATTCACTTTTACGCTGATGAAGGCCTGGAAAATTAAATATTTCGCAATGAACATCGGCAAATATTTCAGCTTGTTCTTCATTTGTCACTTGCTGAATATTATATTCACTTATAGTAGATGGAATATTCACATTACGCAGGTCAAGAGCCATACCATAAAATGAACCTGGTGATATAAATGTAGTTTTTAATTTTTTCTCGATCAATTCATCATTATCTGTTTCAGCAGTTATCCAAGCAGTCAATGCCAGTTGTATTGATTGTTTAATATTGCGCAATTCAGTGATAAGTGTAGAAGGTTCTTCGCAAGTGTTATTGAAAACATTATTATAAATTTGCTCATCAATGCCTGTTTTTACTAATGTGTAATATTTGTTTTGATATGTTAGAGCGTGGGATTTCGGTTGATCATTCGACATTGAATCGCTGGGTCATTGAATATGCAGCTCAACTTGAAGAAGCATTTCGTAAAAATTATAAAAGAAAAGTTGGCAGTAGTTGGCGCATGGATGAGACGTACATAAAAATAAAAAGTGTATGGTATTACCTTTATCGCGCTGTTGATAAAAAAGGCAACACAGTTGAATTTATGTTATCAAAAAATCGAGATGAAGCTGCTGCAACAGCCTTTTTTACAAAGGCAATTGGATCAAGTGGATTACCAGAAAAAGTTACGATTGATAAAAGTGGCGCTAATAATGCAGGACTTAATGCAATGAATTTGCTATTTACAATTCTTTCTTTTTTTGGATTCCCATTTATACCAATTTTAATTAGACAAATAAAATATCTTAATAATATTCTAGCATTTGAGCAGTTTTATGCATTAGCAGGATAGTTGCGTCTGAAGGATGGTGCGTCTTGATTTTTTGTAATCAGAATTAAAGTTTGCGACAGAACCCAAATATTGTCTGAATGAAATGAAAGCGTATTATGAAATTATCTAATCGCACGACATTATCAATAACACGCCCTAATCAAATCCCTTTATCTTATTTTTCTCACACTCATACTAGCTAGCTGCTTCAACAATCGAACTGTTGCACGATTGGCTGCATAGACGCCACTATACGGTGTATTCGTTAATAAAGGTTCTTCAACTGAAATTAATTTTGTTGCCACGACACGATTTGAAGTGGCATTAATGAATTGCGCGCGAAGTATAATTCGCATCATTGCGGGATTGTGAGTGAAATCTTGAGTGAATTCGAACAATTGTGTTCTTAAAATATAATCATAATGACCGGCTATCGGCGGTGTCACCACCGCATGGAAATGATGTGTATTTTGCAGTGTTTGCACTATCAGTGGTTGTAACATTTGTGAAGGCGTTTCTGCCCAACGATTTTTCCCAAAATAGGCAATTTGATAGGGTCGCAATGAATAAGCCATTTCCGTCGTATTATAAACCGCAACCGTTTCCGGTGGCGCAACCAATACATTAATTGAATGCTGATGACTGTTGACTACCTTCTCCGGCAATTCAGTTAATAGATAAGTGGTTGGTGGTTCCATTTTAACAGATGAAAAACATCCTGAGAGTGTTAGGGTTAATAAAAAAGGTACACATACGGATACAGATATTATTTTCATTTTGTTTCACCGGGTCCAAGATTTTGATAATGCACACCGCGAATTAATATGGAAGGATCTTGTTTAATTGCTAGTGATACATCTGCTAAATTGTTGGCAACATCATTTAAACGAGAAAACATATCAGATGCAGCTGGTAATGTTTCTATTTCTAATGTTCTCATCGCGCCCGTGGTGGATTGCATGAGAGGTGATAATCGTTGAGTGCTGTTCTCAACATTTTTAATGATCCGATTAAATCGATGACTGTTATCAGATAGCGTTGCTGTGATTTCTTTAATGTTTTCCAAAGAAGATTTAATCGATGCTAAATTTTCTGCATCCAATAATGTTTGAAATGATTCAGCAATTTTTTGAAAATTATTTGAGAAACGAGTTAACGCTGCGTCAAGACGTAAGAAAATAGAAGGAGATGTCGTAATAACGGGATACGCTTGCCCAGGTGCCGCTTCTAATTTTTGTTGATTAAGCCCTTTGTCTTTCAAAGCAATATAAACCAATCCCGTTAAACCTCGTGTCGTTAAGGTTGCGACGGTTCCCTTGGAAACCGGTGTGGAGTGCTTGACATCTAATAAGACTTCCACTAATTGCGGATTTTTATGATTCAATTCGACACTTTTTACTTTTCCAACTTCGACACCATTGAATTCAACCTGTGAGTCAACACTGAGCCCAGAGACAGATTCTTGCATGTATAATAAATACGTATCATATTTTTCTAATGATAAACCCGATGATAACCAAACAATCGCTAAAATAAAAATAGCTGTTAATGTAATAACGAACGTGCCCACAATGACATAATTTACTTTAGGTTCCATATTTATCTCTTTTGATTTTCATGCGTTTCCTCTGCCGCTTTTCCCCGAGGTCCGCAAAAAAAATGTTGGATAGCCGGGTTGGGATTTTTGATTAGTTGAGGTAATGAATCGACACACAAAACAATACCCTCACCTAAAAAAGCGACACGATCACTGATTTTCCAAAGCGTATCAAGGTCATGTGTTACTATTACAATAGTCAAACCCATGGTGCTCTGCAAGTTTAATATTAATTCATCGAAGCTATCTGCCGTGCTGGGATCTAAACCTGCCGTCGGTTCATCCAAAAAAATTAACTCAGGATCTAAAACAATGGCACGTGCGAGCCCGGCTCTTTTTTGCATTCCGCCGCTTAATTCAGCAGGAAATTTGATAGCCGAATCGGTCGGCAATCCCGCCATTAAAATTTTTAATAAAGCAATTTGTTGAATGCTAGCTTCATCTAATGTGGTATGTTCACGTAAAGGAAATGCCACATTTTCAAGTAAGCTCAATGAACTGAATAAAGCATTTTCTTGAAATAACACGCCCCAACGACGTTGAATAGCCAACATATCCAGGTAAGAGGCATTGACAATATCACGATTAAATATACGAATAGAACCCGACGTGACTCTTTGCAATCCCAACATGGCACGTAATAACGTTGTTTTTCCTGAACCACTGCCGCCCACAATACCTAGAATTTCACTTTTTTTAACAGACAAATTAATTCCCTTGTGTATCCATGATCCACCCAGGAATGTTTTTAAATTATTAATTTCAATAATCGATTCATTATTCATCATAGTTTTAACTTACTGAGAATCACAGAAAAAATAGCATCAACGACAATAATAAAAAAAATAGCAAGGACAACACTTTTTGTGGTATTTCGCCCGACGCTTTCAGCGCTTCCTTCTACTTTCATTCCTTGAAAACAACCGATGCTCGAAATAATTAAAGCAAAAACAGGTGCTTTCCCCATGCCAATTAACAGTGCTCTTAATGGAATAACTTGTTCAAAGCGATGAGCGAAATCATACCAAGTAATATCAAGCATATTATTCGCCATCACCATGCCGCCTAAAATGCCAAACATATTAGCCCATACGGTTAGTAAAGGTAATGCAATAAAAAGGCCTATGATTCTCGGTAAAATTAATAAATCAGAAGGAGTAACACCCATCGTATTTAATGCATCAATCTCTCGATTAATTTTCATTAAACCCAGCTGAGCAGTATAAGATGAACCGGTTCTACCTGCTAACATAATAGCCGTTAGCAAAGGTCCAAATTCTCGTAAAATAGATAAGCCAAGAAAATCGACAATATAAATATTTGCGCCATAATTACGTAATTGCACACCCATCTGATACGCGATGACCACACCAATCATATACGATAACAAAGCAATGATGAGTAATGCGCGATAACCATTTGCATAAATCACACTGGCAAGTGACGCCCAGCGAAAACGTTCTGGTTTTCGAATAATTCGCAACGCATCCATCGTTAATAACCCAATAAATGCCAAATACTCCTTGAGTTCTCTCCATTGAAGGAGAGTCATTTTGCCAACAGCAGGAAGCCACGGTAATACTTTTACAGATGGCAGCGCCGTTTTTTTCTGCATTTCTTTTTGTACGAATTCAAGCAACTCGGTTTGTTCTTTCGAAAAATCTTGCCAGTGAAGAGAGATTCCTTTTTTTTCACAGGTGTTTTTCCAATCGATCAGTAAGCTTGCTACTGCACTATCCATTGATCGAATCGATTTTCCATTAACAGAAATATCTTTTTTTGCAGGCAATGAAAGATGTGTTAATTCGTTTTCAATGCTAGAAAATTGATTTAAATTCCAATCACCTTGGCAAACACATTGTTGAGTTGCTGCATCAAAAGATATAAACATATCTAATAAACATCCTTATTAAACGACGTCAGTCATTCGAAGCCATGTTTGTGAACGACCAAATAAAGAAATACCTAAGTAACCTCTTACATTTAATTTTTGACCTTGATCGACCAGCTGAATTAAACAACGATACTCTTTACCATTTTTAGGATCTAATATACGACCACCTTTCCATTCGTTTAATTGACTTTTATTTTGCGCTAGTTTTTCAAGAATGGTCATACCAATAATTGGTTGATTATGTTTATTACCCAAACAAGCCGTGCAGACTGTTTGATTATTTTCAGCGCTGAAATAAACTTTCATTATTTTTCCAACTAATGTTTTATCTTTGCTTTCTGATATTTTAATAATTGCTTTAGGTTGCCCCGTTACATCATCAATGGTTTTCCAATAACCGGTTGGATTTTGCATGGCATCAAGTGCCATATTCGTTTGCGTAAATGCAAAAAATAAAAATAATAGACTGATGATACGTCTCATCTAGATAATTCCTTCGATTGATCCAGTAAATAAAAAATTTCATTTTTAATTTCATCAACAGAACGCGTGCCATTAATCCTGACATATTGAAGTTGTTGATGGTGAGATGATTGCGCTAATTTTTGGTAATAATCTTTTAAAGCACGGGTTTGATTTTGATAAACAGCAAGACGTTCGCGCACCGTTTCTTCTTTGTCATCTGGGCGTTGAATCAAAGATTCGCCGGTCACATCATCTCGATTATCGATACGCGGTGGTTGATAAATAAGATGATAAGTTCTACCCGAGGCAGGATGAATACGTCTTCCGCTTAAACGTTTCACGATTTCTTCTTCAGGCACGTCAATATCAATGACATAATCAATTTGTGTAATTTGTTGTAATGCTTCTGCTTGTGTCACCGTACGAGGGAATCCATCCAATAAAAATCCCTGTTGACAATCCGGTTGTGCGATGCGTTTTTGAATAATTTGAATAACAATTTCATCAGGAACTAAATGGCCGCTCTCCATAATAGCTTTTACTTTGGTTCCTATTTCAGTTGCGTGTTGAATTTCAGCTCGTAAAATATCCCCCGTTGAAATGGGTGGAATATGATACTTTGCTGTAATCAATTTAGCTTGTGTTCCTTTTCCTGCACCCGGACATCCGAGCAAAATTAAACGCATTTTTCAAGACCCTCTATTTGGTTGATGACAAACGAGCATTATAACCTCAGAGTCATTCCGAACAAAGGTGTTCAATGTTTGAATAACGTTATTTTCTTATTGGGACCCCTTGAATATACTGCTGCAACATCTTCAAAGCGCGTTGACTACCCACGTCATTCCATTGTTCATACGCTTGTAGCGGCAATAAGTCGGGATATTGACGGATGGATTGCAGGACATCCATGAGCACAACGAATTGGAAAGATAACGATCCGTATAAATCATCTGCTGTTTTAGAAATGGTCGCGTAAGCGGATCGACCTAAATCAACAAAATAACCAAGATTAACATGGCGCTTTTCCGTGATTTGCGGGAATAATCCCGTAAATAATAGACATTCGTCCCCTATTTTTTGCAAATAAAGGCGGCGTTGCGCTTCATGCATTTTCAAGGCTTCTAAAAAAGTAGTCGCAAAGACGTGTTGGGCAATTTCGGGTCTTGCCGTATAACGAATGAGGAGAGAAATCAAGTAAACCTCTAGCGTGCCATTCAACTCAATAGAGCAGCTATTTTCAGCCTGTTTGATCACATCTTGCCACAGCCTCAACACACTTTCATTAACGAGTAATGCCATATGCAATCTCCTTACCTCTTTCTTTAATTATAGAATAGTGTTCTTAAGAAAAAATGGTGTATAATAAGCGCTGTTTTTCATATTAAATAACACGTTATGCCGCACCCACGAAAAACCCTCTTTATTTCTGATTTACATTTAGAAGAAAATCGACCTGATATTACCCATTCATTTTTATCTTTGCTTAAAACGTGTGAGGCTTCTTCAATCGATGCCATTTATATCTTGGGGGATTTATTTGAAGCATGGATTGGAGATGATGATCATACCCTTTTTCATCGCGAGATTATTTCCGCATTAAAAGCCGTCACACAAAAAAACATTCCCCTTTATTTTTTACACGGGAATCGTGATTTTTTAATTGGCAAACAATTTTCACGAGAAACAGGTTGTCAGTTGATGACAGAAGAACAAAAAATCATGCTTTATGGGACACCGGTTCTTCTGATGCATGGCGATACGTTATGCACGCGTGACATTGCTTATTTAAAATGGCGGAAAAAATCGCACAATCCCTTTTTAAATCGCTTATTGTTTTTGTATTGGCCTCTTTCATTACGTCGTCGATTTGCGAATAAAATGCGCGAAAAAAGTGCTCAATATACCCAGCAGGCCACTCAAGAAATCATGGATGTTTCTCAAGAAGCGGTGGAACAGGTTATGCAAAAACATGCCGTGCAATTTCTTATTCATGGCCATACACATCGTCCAGCCATTCATACCTTTCCTCTAGCACACTCAGCAGCAACACGCATTGTGCTAGGTGCATGGCATCATCAAGGAAATATGTTAAGTTGGAATGAATGGGGACAACGAGAATTAGTGTCTTTTTAAAGTCAACGCATTAGATTGATTTTCAATAACAAATAGAATCCATTTATTCTTGTATCGTTATCGTTAAATTTCGTTGATAACTTCGCAAGCGATGTTCCCACAAATAAATCCCTTGCCACGTTCCTAATGCTAATCGTTTATTCGTAATAGGAATCACTAAAAAAGTTTGTGTTAATATCGCGCGCACATGAGATGGCATGTCATCAGGTCCTTCATCAACGTGTTGAAAGAGCGGATCGCCATCGGGAATAAGACGCTGCATAAATGCTTCCAAATCTACTTGGACCAAATGATCTGCATTTTCAGATATCACAAGCGATGCACTGGTATGATGAATAAAAAGATGACACAAACCGGTTGTCACATTAGCCTTTTCAATCCATGTTGCGACTTCATCCGTGATATTTAGCAAGCCCCGTCCTGGCGTGGTAACTGTGAAGCGATGTTGGATTATCATGCTGTTCTTCTTATAAAGTTAAAGGTTGATACGTTACGATCATACCGTAAATGTGTAAATCATTTTGTAAACGATTTGCTAATTCACGCGCCATGGCTCGTTGATTAGCAGGGCCAACAAAAACACGCGTATGCTCACCGGTTGCATTCGTTATTTTCTGAATAAAAGCAGGATAACCGTTTGCTCTTAATTGATTAACCAAATGCAATGCATGGGGCTTATCTTGAAAGCCTCCGATTTGTATTGCCCACGCTATATTTTTTTGTGGCTGAAGTTTTGCATTCGTTGTCGTGTCAATTGGTTGATTAGAAAAATGTGCAACAGGTATGGCTGACGGTTGGTCAGGAAAAGGTGGCAATTTGACAGCGGCTACTCGCGTGGAAAAGGCATTATTATGCTGAAAAAAAGGTGACACAACAATTACTAATCCGATCAGTACCACCGCCATAAGCATTCCGTGCTTTACTTTTTGTCTCATCGCTTATCCCAATTTTTGTTTCGTCAATTTTGCAAGTAATTGCGCTATGCGTGGTCGTATTTCATGACGATGTAAAATCATATCAATCGCACCTTTCTTTAATAAAAATTCACTTCGCTGAAATCCCTCTGGCAATTTTTCGCGGACAATTTGCTCAATAACGCGAGGCCCCGCAAAGCCAATTAACGCATTGGGTTCTGCCATAATCACATCACCTAACATGGCTAAGCTTGCTGAGACACCGCCCATCGTGGGATCTGTTAACACTGATATATAAGGAATGGATTGCTCTGAAAGCTGCGCCAGTGCGGCACTGACTTTTGCCATTTGCATCAGCGAAATCAGGGCTTCTTGCATGCGAGCACCGCCGCTGGCAGAAAAGCAAATAAACGGCGCGTTCGTTTCAAGGCAAACATTAATCGCGCGCACAAAGCGTTCACCCACCGCTGCTCCCATGGAGCCCCCAATAAATCCATATTCAAATGCTGCAGCAACAACGGGTAACGAACATAATGTGCCGCGCATGGCAATTAAAGCTTCTTTTTCGCCTGTTTCACTTTGAGCGGTAGCAATACGATCTTTATATTTTTTTAGATCACGAAATTTAAGCCAATCGATTGGGCCAATCTCAGCACCGATTTCAATTTCACTGTCAGGATCTAAAAAATAACTCAACCGTGTGCGAGCAGAAATTCTTATATGATACTGACACTTAGGGCAAACTTCTAAACTTTTTTCTAACTCTGATCGGTACAAAATGGCTTGGCAATTTTCACATTTTGACCATAATCCTTCCGGCACACCTTTTTTCGAATGAGTGCCCGTCCTAATGCGCGAAGGTAATAATTTCTTGAACCAGCTCATAGAGTTACCCTTGGTCTTTCAACTAGTGGGTGCACATTATACCAAAAACATTTTATCAGGTATTGGAAAAATATAAGGGCTGGGATAGGTCACTTTCATTAAATAGAGACCCTGAGGTGGCGCAGTTTCTGCCGCTGCGCGTCGACTTTTAGCCGCTAATACGTCTTTCATCCACTCAGGCGGTTTAATCCCTCCCCCTATCTTTAGCAAAGTACCGGCGATATTCCGTACCATGTGATGTAAAAATGCATTTGCTTCAATTTCGAAAATGACAAAATCGCCATGACGTTCTATCGTAAAATCAGTCACATTTCGCATCGGTGATTTTGAATTACATTGCGAAGAACGAAAAGAACTAAAATCTTGTTCCCCCAGCAAATATTGTCCCGCTTCCCGCATACGATCAATCGATAAAGAATAATAATGCCAAGTGGCACGCGTGGTTAAAATCGCAGAACGAACAGGATGATTGAAAATAACATAACGATAGCGTCTTGCTCTTGCCGTAAATCGAGCATGAAATTGATAGTCGACTTGCTTTGCCCATCGAACAACAATAGATGAAGGTAAATGTGAATTTACCCCCCAAATCCAAGCATCAATATGCCGTTTAGCGCGCGTATCAAAATGGATTACTTGACCCATCGCGTGGACATGGGCATCTGTGCGCCCTGCACAAAAAAGATAAATTGGCTCATTCGCAATTTTTGCTAACGCTTCTTCAAGCGATGCTTGGATGGTCGGCAATCCTCGTTGTGCTTGCCAACCATTGAAGTCACTACCATCATATTCAATGCCTAAAGCGATGCGGCGCATTTAAATAAAACCTAATAATTCTTGAGCCTCTCCTTGCTGTTCCGCGCTTCCCTGCTCCATAATTTCTTCCAGAATTTTCCTAGCCGATTGTTTTCTGCCTAATTCAATATAAGCCCTTGCTAAATCAAGTTGTGTCGCAAAAATATCGTCACCGGAAATAGCAGAAAAATCAGGCTTTGAAATATTTTTTTCTTCAGCTGCCAAAGAAACAGATAAAGCATTTTGCATATCAAAGGATTTTTTTGTTTCTGGCTTATTTTTTTTGAAAATCCAATAAATTCCCGTGATGAAAATAAAAATAGCGCCTGATCCAATAGAAATAAAAATAGTTAAATAACTTTTTATCATACTTTTAATTAACAATGAGGCTAACATAACTGACCACCTTCAATTAAATGCTCGGCAATTTGCAGTGCATTGAGGGCTGCTCCTTTCCGCAAATTATCTGCGACAATCCAAAAATTCAATCCTTTACTATGCGAAAGATCTTCACGAACACGGCCGACATAAACAAAATCATGGCCTGCCGCATCCTTCACCGGTGTGGGATAAGGATATTGCCCCGTCAGTACTTTTACGCCAACTGCTTGCGATAATAGTGTGATAGCTTCTTTCGCAGTCAGTTTATCTTTTGTTTCAATATGAACGGAAGCCGCGTGACCACAAATAACAGGAACACGTACCGCAGTTGGGTTTATGGCAAGTGATGAATCATTAAATATTTTCTGCATTTCCCAAATAATTTTCATCTCTTCACGCGTGTATCCATTTTCTTGAAAATCATCACAATGCGGCAATACATTAAAGGCAATTTGTTGTGAATAAATTTTAGGGTGAATCGGTTGCTGCGCTAAACATTGTTGTGTTTGTTCTGTTAATTCCATAATCGCTTCTTTGCCCGTTCCTGAAACAGATTGATAGGTTGCAATATTCATGCGGGCAATACCTACTGCATCGTAAATAGGTTTTAAAGCGACAGCGATCGGAATGGTTGTGCAATTCGGATTGGCAATGATATTCATTTTACGATAATGAGATAACGTGTTTAAATTTACTTCCGGCACAATCAAGGGAACATCGGCATGAAGACGATAATAATAACTTTTATCAATCACAATCGTTCCTGCCGCAGCTGCTTTAGGTGCATATTCAGCTGAAAGATCATTACCAACACAAAAAAATGCAATATCAACAGCATGAAAATCAAATGTGCTTAAGTCGTGGATTAGTTGTGATTCACCACGAAAGTTAACTGTTTTACCTGCCGATTGTTGACTCGCTACCAAAAATAATTGTTTGATGGGAAACATTCTTTCTGCTAAAAGTGAAAGCAGCGTAGTGCCGACTAACCCTGTCGCACCGATAATGGCAATAGAATACGTTTGCTTTACCACGTTAAGCCTCCACACCTTGTAACCATACGCTAATGGATTCACCCATTAAATTAGGATACGTTTCTTGAGCCAGATGTAACTCTTCTCCTAACTCAATAATTTCTAATTTAGGTAAATTTTCTTTTGCCCACATGATGGTTGCCATGGTGGTAATAAATCCAGGAACTGAAAATAACATTAATTTAGGCAAGTTAGATTGAATCAATTTTTTTGAATAATCGGCGATGATTTTATCTGCTACATTTTTTCCATCGCTTTTTGGTAGATCTTTTAAATATTGCAAAATAGGCTTAGCTGTCCCATCTTTAATAAAGGGCTCTCGGTAACGTTGCATTTCTTCATCCGTCAATTGTCGCATCACACCTTGAGGAATAATTTTATCGACAAAATCAGTGCCATTCATTGTTAAATCATACGTGCTTTCTTCATTTTGCAATTCGATTAATTGCTCTTGAAAAGGTAACGAAATATCATTTCCGTTTAATGTTCGAAGAAATGCTTCATAAAAAACCAATCCTTTGCAATTTTGTTCATGTGTCATTGCATAATGAAATCCAATCACAGACCCCCAGCCATGCATGACTAACGTGATTTTTTTAAGACCCAATGCTTCAATCAATTTTTCGATATAATGAATGTGATCTTTGATGGAGTAAGAAATATCCGGTTTGTCAGAGCGTCCAAAACCGATTAAATCGGGAGCAATGCATCGCCCTAAGGGCGCAAGATGGGGAATAATATTGCGCCATACATAACAAGAAGTTGGAACACCGTGCAACAATAAAATAGCATCGCCACTTCCAGCTTCCACATAGTGCATTTTTGACCCATCGATCTCTATAAATTTCGAAGGATAAGATAATTTATCAGAAATCCTTTCATTCATCATGCCTTACTCTCCTCAGGTAGCTTGTGCAAAATCAAATAATTCCCTTAATACAACTGAATAAGTAACAAATCCCACTGCATCACTGGATTTTACATCAGCTAGTAATTTTCGCCAGCGATCAATAAAAAATTGATAGCGATGCATCCAAGCATCAATGCGTTCTTCGATATTTTTTCCTTTTAAATCTTTCGATTTCATCGTTAACACACGCCCACAAAGTTTGCGTTGCGCACGATCTAAATCATCACGAAATCCTGCGCGAGCCAATTCGTCCCATTGATTCTCGACCACATAAGCGTTCATCAACTCTCTCAACCAATTTAATTCCAATTGATTTCCCAACAAATAATATGTTTTTGCAACATCAACTAACTCTAGCTCATATTTTTTGGCAGATTCAATGATGTCAAGCGAAGTGAAAAGCGTATTGCAAGCAGCAATTTGTTTGGCCAATTTTTCAGGAACACCTTGGTCTTTGAAATAATTCATCGCAGCTGAAAATGCTTCTTTACCAGGCTCATCCAGCAATTGTGGTAAGCGTTTAGTAAGCTCGGCAATGGATGGTTCGAACATATTGATCGTTTCTTGCATATGAATATTGGGTTTTCGATTACGTAAAAACCAACGTGTTGCGCGACGAATAAGATAATAAATTTGCAACATCATACGATACTGAACATGTTGGTTAACCTGATGATCCAGCACTTTGATTTGATTCCATAAATCTTCCATGTGATAAATATTTTCAGCAATCGAAAATGCTCGAATGATGAATCCAATCGAAGCACCCGTTTCACGTTGTAATCGTTCTACAAAGTTAATACCCATGCGATCTGTAATGCTTTTACATAATTGTGTTGCGATAATTTCACGACGCAAACTGTGTGTTTGCATTTGTGTCGCATATTTTTCTCTTAATGGCTTAGGGAAAGCCGTTAGTAAATATTGACCGAAAAAAGGATCTTCTGGTACATCGCTTGCTAAAATATCTTGTTTTAAATACATTTTGCAATAAGAGAGCAGCATCGCAATCTCAGGGCGTGTTAATGGCTTATTATTTGCTTTTCGTTCAAGCAACGTTTTATCATCAGGCAAATTTTCTAATTTACGATCTAGCCTTCCCGCTTTTTCTAGCTCACTCATATAATGACGAAACAAATCCATCGTTTGTTGTGAAACCGACGTTTCTAAACTTAATATTTGAGTTTGATCATAATTATCAAGCAAAACTAATTCAGCAACTTCATCCGTCATTTTTTCTAATAATTTATTACGCTGATCATGCGACATTTCACCATCAAGCATCGAGCTATTTAATAAAATTTTAATATTAACTTCATGATCAGAACAATCGACGCCAGCTGAATTATCGACAAAATCCGTATTAACCATGCCGCCCTGCAATGAATATTCTATTCGTGCAAGTTGCGTCATGCCCAAATTACCTCCTTCTGCAATGACGCGCGCATTTAATTCGGGCGCATCGATGCGAATGCCATCATTGGTACGATCACCCGCGTCAGCGTGTGTTTCTTGAGTCGATTTTACGAATGTGCCAATTCCACCATTCCAAATAAGATCAACGGGTGCTTTTAAAATAGCGCGAATTAATTCATTGGGCGCCATGCTTTCTCTTCGTGTATTTAACACCTGTTTCATTTCGGGTGTTAACTTGATCGATTTAGCAGAGCGTTGATAAACACCACCGCCTTTTGAAATCAATTCGGGACGGTAATCACTCCAAGAAGATCGGGGTAAGTTAAATAATCGTTTTCTTTCTTCATAACTGACGGCAGGATCCGGATCAGGATCTAAAAAAATATGCATATGATTAAAAGCACCAATTAATTTAATATGCTTGGAAAGCAACAATCCATTTCCAAACACATCGCCAGCCATATCACCGATGCCGACCACCGTAAAATCATCTTGATCTGGATCAATATTTAATTCACGGAAATGACGTTTAACAGAAACCCAAACGCCTCGTGACGTAATTCCTATTTTTTTATGGTCATAACCGGCAGAACCACCCGAAGCAAACGCATCGTCTAACCAAAAGCCGTATCGTTTGGCGATACCATTCGCAATATCAGAAAAAGTAGCCGTGCCTTTATCTGCCGCAACAACTAAGTATGGATCGTCTTCATCATAACGAACAACATCAACCGGAGGAATCACGGTACCTTCTTTGATATTATCTGTTAAATCTAAAAGACCGCTAATAAAAATAGAATAACAATAGATCCCTTCATTTAAATAATCATCTCGGCTCATTTCAGCCGTTTGGGCTTGTTTCACAACAAAACCACCTTTTGCGCCTTCAGGAACAATCACCGTATTTTTCACTTGCTGCGCTTTCATTAAACCCAACACTTCTGTTCGAAAATCTTCGCGCCGATCTGACCAACGAATACCACCGCGAGCCACTTTACCTGCACGCAAATGCACGCCTTCCACGCGTGGCGAATAAACAAAAATTTCAAACTTAGGTTTGGGTAAAGGTAAATCTGAAATTAAACTGGGGTCTAATTTAAAAGAAAGATACGATTTGGGTTTTTTATCGACCGTATATTGAAAATAATTGGTACGAATCGTTGCTTGAATGACTTCCAATAAGCGACGCAAAATTCTATCTTCATCCAGACTAACCACCGAATCGAGTGACTGTTCAATATCTAAAATTAATTCTTTAATATCAGTATGCAGCGCTCGTTGATAGGTTGGATCAAAACGCAAAATAAAAAGTTGCACCAATGCTTTGGTAATATCCGCATTATTAATTAATGCTTCTTCAATATAAGTTTGACTGAAAGTAAAACCTGTTTGACGGAGATATTTAGTGTAGGCGCGTAACAAGGCAGTTTCTTGCCAAGTCAAATTACATTCCAAGACTAAGCGATTAAAGCCATCATTTTCGGCTTCACCAAACCAAATTTTGGTAAAAGCGTCTTGAAAAATATCTTTTACTGAATTGACATTCAATTCTTTTTTAACAAGATAAACAATGTCAAAATCATTAATCCAAACACGTCTATTATCTTTGAATTTTAATTCATGTGGACGCTCTCCGATAATACGCAATCCCATATTTTCTAAAATGGGCAACACATCAGAAAGCACGATTGTTTCTTCGGCATGAAAAAGCTTCAGACTCAGCATTTGATGAGCTGTTTTCTTAAATAACATGCAAAGCGGATTATCTTTCGATAAAGCTTCTATTTGTTCAATATCATCGATTGCTTCACGCGGTGAGTAATATTCAGTATAGCTAGTCGAAAACGCACGATTATATTTTGTGTAATAACCCAAACCGACGGCTTCACCGTCATGCTGAATCAGTTGATCTTTTAATTCATCATTCCAAGAACGAGCAACAACAATTAATTTTTTCTCGATGTCCGCCGCATCATATTCCACCGTGATTTTAGGATTAACACGAACAAGAAAATGAATGCGCGCCAAAACAGAATCAGAAAAATAAGTTGTAAAACTACATTCAATCCCTTTAAATGATTCCATCAATATTTCTTGCATTTTAATCGCGAGTTCTGTGTTAAATATTTCACGAGGCACATAAACTAAGCATGAAAAATAACGATAATACGCATCGCGCCGCACTAATAAGCGTATCCGTTTACGTTCTTTGAGTTGCAAAATATTTAATGTAATATCGTATAATTCTTCTTGGCTTGCTTGAAATAAATCATCTCGTGGTAATGTTTCGAGAATATGCACAGCTTCTTTACCATCATGGCTGTCCGGCGGAAAACCCAAATCCTCAATGACTTTATCTACTTTATGACGTAAAAAAGGAATTTGTCGCGGACTGGAATGATACGCGGTTGACGTATAAAGACCAATAAAACGTCTTTCCCCAATGATGTCTCCACTTTCATTGAATCGTTTGACACCGATGTAATCGGTATAAGCTTCACGATGCACCGTCGACGTTGTATTTGTTTTAGCGATAATCAAAATGTTTTTTGATAGTGCCATTTTTCTTGCTTGAGGAGGAAGATCTGCATAACTTTTGGATGTCGCGCTAAATGTTTCATCGCGCAACACGCCCAACCCTGTACCAGGAATAATTTGCAGTGCTCGATTAGTACCATTGCCAACCAATTTATAATCGCGCGACCCTAAAAAAGTAAAATTATTGTTGATTAACCAACGCAAAAAATCGCGTGATTCATTTAATTCGGAAAGATTCAACGTGGGCGGTGGATTGTTTTCTAATTCATTCAAGCATTCCTCAACGCGAGCCACGGTTTTTCGCCAGTCAGCCACTGCGACACGAACATCGCCTAATACACGATCAATATCAAGATGCAAATCTTGCATCGCTTTTTCATCATTGATTCGATCAATTTCAATATAAATCGGCGCCTCAGGTCGCGCATTTTTCTCAAGATGGCCATTAGATAGCACGTCAATAATACGATTATGATGATCGCGAATTACTTTCAAGCCACCAAAATGGATAATAAAGTGAATTTGATAACCATATCGATTGATGACCATACGCGTTGAATCCACTAAAAATGGAATATCGTCATGTGAAATTTGAATGACCGTGTGTGTAGATTCCCATCCATCGCGAGCTTTTTCAGGATTAAAAATGCGTATTTTCGCTTCGCCTGGTTGACGCTGATAAATGAATTTCCAATGAGACATTAAAATCTCGCATAAGTTCTCAATGGAAAATTTTTGTAAATCTTCTAAAGCAGTCGATGAAAAATAGCGCTGTGCAAATAGTTCTAATAATACGGCTTCTTTTTCAGATACACGTGATTTTATATAAGCTTTTACTTGATTAATAATATGTTGGCTTGCACCATTACCATTACTGCTAACACCGGTCATAAATGACTCCCGCTTTCTAACGTAAGATTTATTATGCCGAAATTTTAGCTTGGATAGGTGTTAATCTCAACGAAGATAAACAGGATGCGCATCAAATGCGCTTTGCCAGTTGTTTTGTTTGTACTGATATTGAGCGAGCGTCAAGATAGCTTTCGCATTAGGTAGGATGGATGGCTCAATGGCTAATGGCACAATAGGCAGTCGTTCATTTAATTTTTCTCGATAAATAGACCACGCATCCCCTACTCCATACCATTGATCATGCTCAGGAATAATGATTTCCTCCGGTGTACAGCATTGCTCTTCCGCCTGCAATGACACAAGATTCTCTTCATTAACAGCATACGATGCCCAATAAATGCGCGCCATTCGCGCATCCACCGCAACTAATAAGTTTGTCCATCGTTTTTCTTCATAGGCTGTTTGTGCGATCGCAGCAAGAGAGGAAATCGGAATCAACGGTTTTTGCGAAGGATAGGCAAGACCCTGAGCAAGGCTGCTGGCAATGCGAATGCCGGTAAAGCTACCAGGGCCGACACCGTAGGAGATGGCATCCAGCGAAGACAATGTGAGCGAATGCGAAACCAGAAGCTCATCGATCATCGATAAAATTAATTGAGCATGTTGCATTGGCGCAATTTGATGTGATACTGAAATGCGGTCCCCATCAAGCAAGGCAACAGAACAAGCAACAGAAGAAGTATCAAAGGCTAATATCCTCATGCCTTTATCTACCCTCGTTTGGCCATTCTTTTTCAAGATATTGCAATTTATTTTCTGTTTCTAGCCACTGATCCGCATCAGGTGGCGCTTCTTTGCGTCGATTAATATTGGGCCATTTTTCAGCAAGCTCTGCATTCAATTGCAAAAAAGGTTGGTAATGTTCAGGCAAATCATCTTCAGAATAAATGGCATTCACCGGACATTCCGGTTCACACAGTGCGCAATCAATGCATTCGTCAGGATTGATAACTAAAAAATTGGGTCCTTCATAAAAGCAATCGACAGGACACACTTCGACACAGTCGGTGTATTTACAACGAATACATTTTTCTGTTATGACGAATGTCATCGAAGATGAGCCTCTCTCTATACTGCTATGCTGTCCCGCGCTAAAAACAACGCGGGTAACAACATTAACAATATTCATGCCCGAG
>CAYTKY010000025.1:0-26127 GCA_964438435.1 uncultured Coxiellaceae bacterium
TTCGCAGGCTCCTCGCAAAGACGGGGATGGAATAAATTTTTGCCCTGTGCAAAGTTAATTCGAATTTTCAGCTCTTAATTCGCATTTAAGATTTCCTTAATTTTAGGTGAGATAAACTCTCATTCAATAAGACTATGCGCTCAAGGAAGATTAACGTGCCCTTTCAAATACCTTCATTAGAGATACTCCAATCGACACCTCTTTTGTTAGAAAAAAATAGTGCAATCGATGATGCGCAATATTATTCCTATGTTGAATTATTAAAAAAAGTGATAGAGCAGATACAGAAAGAAAGCGATCTGGAAAAAATCAAATCTATCCTTGTCGGCGCCCATCTTTTTGAAATAGAAATGGTTCGTAGCCAATATTCTTATTTTTCAAAACCCAAACATACGGTTGATCAAACATTAGAAAAACAACTCGGCATCGGTCCCCAACATATCTTGAGTAATGACGAATGGCTCACTTACTTATCTGATTTTTATTTCTTTGTGAAAGAAAAAATGAATGAAACGGATTTTAAAAGCTTGCATGAAGCGCTATTCAATAAGAAAAAAATGAAACTGATATGGGATCAGAAAAATGCCTTCATGGCTGAAGTGCATTTCGCACTGAAACAAGTCATTAATCGACATGCGCAATATATTTCGAAACTCGTGCACGGCGTTCCTGATTTAATCGCACTGAGGAAAAACATCGCTGATTTAAGGAGTCATTATAATAAAGCACGAGAATCGCGTTATTTCTCAAAACAAAATACAGATCGTGATCGAAAATTTGATGTCATCGATTTTTTGAATAAAGCACTATTCGTATTCTACCCTGAAAAATTTCCTAGCAAATATACTTACTTACAAGCAGAAGAAGCAGATATTCGCAAGGCCATCTTGTTTGATGTACTGCTGGATATTCAGGATGATTACAAAATTCTTTCCCCAAAAGGAGGATGGATTACGAATGGCAGTGAATTTTATAAAATAAGCTTACGCGCATTAAATGTCGAAGATATCAGTGAAATTGATGGCATACAAAAAGTGCGTGGATTACAAGCATTGTTAAGTTATATCGAGCGGGTAAGAAGATATTGGGCCACTGAACGCAAGCAAATGAGTGAAACACTTTCTGATGACTTAGAAAAATATTATTCAACGGTTACAAAACGATTTTGCTATGAAGAAAGTCAATTAAAAGAATCTTCTTATCTGAGAAGAGGCGTCATTGCGCTTGCCAGTTACAGCTTAACTCAATTTCTGAAAAAAAATGTTTTTCGCGGTACAGTCATCGGGATCGGGACATTAGTAGGCGGTGTATCCGGAGGAGCCGTTGGGCTTGCTGCCGGTGTTTTACTACACAGCGGGATTACCTCTGAAGTGGCAGCGTACCTGTTAACCTATGCTTTCGAAAAAATGGGGGATATGACTGTTGATCAAGCACAAGAAATAGTGAGTCGCTTCAAACAGCATCAGGAAAATGGCGAACCCTTTTGGCATGCCTTAAAGCCTGATGAACAACCTGTTTTTGTGAAATTCATTAATACCCTCCTAAAACTACCTGCTGATCTGATTTCAGACGAAGAAAAGGCACGTATTCGCAATATCCTTGGATTAGATGAAAGAAAATTCTTAGAGCTCGGGCCCAACCATAAAGAAAAATCAAACGGCAATCAGGTTATTGAAATCCGAGATGACAACCGAGAAATAATACAAACCAATGTACCTCAGCCTGAAATGCAACCACAACCAAGAATTTCTTCGTTACATTCGGGTATGTTTTATAACACAACGCCTCTTAATGCTTCATCACCCATGGAAATAAAATCTGATTATCAACATAATGATTGTCTTGATGAATGGGAAAACATGAAGTTTCAATGAGGCTCTGTTGCTAAAATGAACTAAAAAATAAAATTAACACTCCCACCTTTTTTATTTTTTAAATGATTTTTCTGAGACCTCATTTTTTTCTGTTATTATAGCGCTTACTTCTTTAACATCCAACTCATAGCTTATAGCATTCATCAATTTCTCATCTGCCAAAGATGGATCTTTTTTTGCGATTTCATCTGCTTTTAATTTGATATTTTCAACAATCTCACGCCATGTATCGGTATGACTATGCTCTTCCTTATCAAGAAGAGAATAGCATTGCGATTTAAGTTGAATAGTCAAGTAATGTAACCCTTGCAGATTAGAGATTTGCTGAATACGCCCTTTAATTTTTTCAGCAGCTTCTGCTTTTTTGTTAGGGTCTTTATCGATAGATCGAATAAACTTTCTAATATCTTTTTCTTCGGTTACCCTTTTGATTTTACTATCACTATCAAAACAAGTGCTATCAAAATAAGCGATGGCACTAAAAATATCAGTAAAAGGAACTTTATTATAATTATTCTTATCCCGCGTCCTTTTATGAAATCTAGCGTTTAATTCGTGCGATAGAAGGGGATATGCTGCTTTATTTCTAATATACTCAAGCAACTTCTCTGGACATCTAAAATCAGAGTTATCAGATACATTTTCAGGGAAGCGATCAAACAGCTTACCCCAAATTGTTTCCTCCACAATAATACCCTTTCTATTGAGCGCAACATCACCTAACGCTACATAGATGTCTGCCAGCGTATTGTTTAACTTAAAATTTGATTCCTTTAATGCTTCTGCAACAATGTACCATTGCAGAACATGAGTCCATTCACCATGATTTGGAACTGCTCCTGTATCTTTGAGCAGCATTTTTTTGCTAAGAAATTCTTGGAACTCTTCTCGTGATACCAGACGTTTTATTTTTACCCACATTTTATTAAAATCATTTTCCAGGCCCCATTCATAAAAGACATTGGATAATAATTTTTTATAATGCCTATCCTCGCCAATGTCATAGTCTCCCTCATCTACTCGCTTTTTTAATAAATTCTCAAGTTTGCTTAATTGACGATTTACACAATCTTCATTAGTTAAAATTTTACTCATTTTTTCAAAATCATCCATTAATGTTTCACTGATATTCGGATGGTCGTTTTCTAATTCCTCTCTGATGGATTTCATTTATCCCCCCAATCAGTCTGCACTATATTTATTCATTTGGTTAATTATAGCGTAATTTATAAGTAAGTTGCTGGAGAAACCCTTTACAGAGTTAACATATTGATTAATTTTATTTTTGCGTGGATTAGGGGGGCCCCTTCCGACGGTTGTGTCATAATTTTATTTAGCTTTGTAAGACATCTTTCAAGAAATGTTGTTCATAAACCTGATCACAGCTTAAACTCTTTCAGGTATTCTTTGATGGGAACCCTATCAAACTGTCATCGTCTTTGCGACACAAGCAAGTTCAATGATACAACTTCATCTTCATCGGCAAAATGACTAATTCTTTTCCTTCCAAATGAAGATTACGTTGCAAAGTGAGTGGTGTTTCATTATGTAAAAATCGTGTAATAAAATTATCATGTTCAAAAATAAGTTTGCTAGAAAAGAAAACACAATTCGAATATTTTTTACTGACTTTCATTGATAATTCTGTTAATTCTTCCACTGTATCTGTCCCAAATGAAGCATAAGCTTCTGCAGCAATGCCGTATTGATGACAATAATCGACAAAATATTGGAGATTTTCATTCACTTCTGTGCGCATTTTTTCTAGCGTATGTTGACCGACAAAACTTTCGACATCAACAATACCCGCACTTAAGAAAACAAAATTTTTGAAATGTCGCGGAAACATGCGTATCACATTCAGAAAAGTATGCATCGCCACACCTAAACTTTTTCCCACTAAAATCACGGCAGTCGGCTGCTGTGGGTCAATTGTGATGACTTGCAATGGATGCACAATCGGTTGTTTAAGTTGAATATCGAGTTGCATTAATTTTTTATTAAACATTTTATAATGCCGTTTGATCAGTAAGCATATAAAAATTACTGTGCAAGTAATCACAACCGTTAACCAACCACCCGATTGGAATTTTGAAAATAACGTAATGCAAAGAATACTACTGGTAATGGCAAATGCTAAAAAAGAAAAAAGTAAACGCCATAACCATTGTGCAGATGCCTTACTTCGTTGACCTGCCCAATAAACGCAAAGTCCAAATAAAGTGAGAGAGAAAGTAATAAAGACATTGATACTATATAAAATAACTAACAACGATACTTTACCACGACACCATAATAAAATTGCTAATGCAAGAATACCAAATAAAAATAAGCCATTTTGTACGACTAATCGCGTTGATAAATGACGAAAGCGATTCGGCATCCAACCATCAATAGCCATATTGGCTAATACTCCGGGACCCGCTAAAAACCCCGTATTGGCAGCAACAAAAAGAAGGCCGGCTTCTAATAATAATGTAAGCAATAGTAAAACATGACCTATTTGCGAATCGCCTAAAATAGAATGAAAAACAACCGCATTGAGTGTTTTGCCTGACGCAGGCGTCGGTTGCCATAGAAGATATAATAAAATAATACCGCCTGCGATAAAGCTTAATGAAACAGCCATGTATAACATGGTCCATTTGCCAGTTGCTACACGTGGTTCACGCAATCGATTAACATTATTAGAAACGGCTTCAATACCGGTGTAAGTACCGCTTCCCAGTGAGTAAGCATGTAAAATTAAAGCCATAACAGGAATAAAGCCCATGGCTGAGATAGCTTCACGTGTTTCTTCTACGGTATGCGGAATAATCAGTGACAAACCTTGATGGTGTGCAGCAATACCATACAAAATCAAACTCACGTGTATGATAAAAAAGCCCAATACAACGGGCATGAGTACTTTTATCGATTCTTTCATGCCACGCATATTTAAAAGCAAGAGTAAAACAATACAAATTACTTCGCCTATTAATTTGTAATGAAATAAAGGTGTCGGCAACATGCTGAAAATAGCATCCATACCACTTGCAATTGAAATAGCAATCGTCAGCGCATAGTCAACAATGAGCGCAGCACCTGAAATTAATCCGAAAGGTGAACCTAATAATTGTGTCGCTACTTTGTAACCACCACCGCCGCTTGGAAAAAGTTCAATGACTTGGTTATAACCTAATGAAATCACGAATACGGTGGCAGCGGTTGCAATCGCAATATAAAGCGCAAAATGCGTATAGCTACCGAGTGCAATATAAGCTTCTTCGGGACCATAACACGATGAAGAAAGACCATCAGCCCCTAATCCGACCCAAGCAAGAAAAGCGATTAAAGAGACATGACGTAACGTATGAGGATTAAATGGATTAACAGGACTGCCAATAAAAAACTCTTTAATGTGCTTTGCTAAGGACATATTAACCCACTTTCTCTTCGTTCAATCGGGCAATTCGTTTTTCAATGGGTGGATGTGTCGAAAAAATTTCTAACCAATTTCGATGATGTGCAATTTTGAAAGCGGCCAAAGAAGGAGCGCGTTCATCTGTAAAATGTGCGCCATTTTGTAACCTTTTTAAGGCAGCAATCATTTGGGTGCGACTTGTTAACCGGGCACCTCCCAGATCAGCGCGATATTCACGCCAACGTGAATAAGCCGCAACAAGAACGGAACCCAAAAAAGTAAATAAAATGTCGCAAACAATTGTTACAACACTATAAGCCAGATAAGAAATATCAGCCCCTTTTTCATCATCGTGTGAAAGAGCCACTGAAATAGCATAAGCTAAAATACGAGAAAGAAATAAGGCAAAGGAATTCACAATGCCTTGAACGAGTGTCATGGTAATCATGTCGCCATTTGCAACGTGAGAAATTTCATGACCTAACACCGCTTCAATTTCAGCCCGATTCAATTGCATTAACAAACCAGAAGAAACAGCGATTAATGCACTATTTTTAGAAGGACCCGTTGCAAACGCATTTAATTCCGGCGAATGATAAATCCCTACTTCAGGCATTTTTTTTAATCCCGCTTTTTTTGATAAATCATGAATGATGTCCAATAAAAAACGGTCTTCGCGTGTCGCATTATTAGGATGGATGATCACAACACCCATCGCCATTTTTGCTACGAATTTTGAAATAAATAATGAAATAAAAGAACCTGCTGTTCCCCAAATCGCACAAAAAATTGCAAGACGCGTGTAGTCAATACCATAAGCCGTGAGATAGGTATGCAAACCCAATACATTGATGATAATGGAGATCGTCGTGATGACGAGCAAATTCGTCGCAAGAAATAAAAATAGTCGTTTGCCCATGGATCATCCTCTTAATCTATGAATCGTTTCGTATTATATCTCTTTTCGAGCGGGAAGTTTACTTTGCTTGCATACGCAATGCACCATCAAGCCGAATGACTTCACCATTTAGCATGGGATTTTCAATAATTTGACGTGCCAACATGGCATATTCCTCGGGATGAGCAAGCCGTTTGGGGAAGGGAACGGTATCGGCTAAAGCACGCCTTGCTTCCGGTGGAATTTTTTCAAACATCGGTGTATCAACAAGCCCAGGTGCAATTGCCATAACACGAATACCAAATTGGCTTAATTCACGTGCAGCAGGTAATGTCATGCTGACAATACCCCCTTTTGATGTCCCATAAGCTGTTTGTCCAATTTGACCTTCAAAAGCCGCGACCGAAGCGGTATTAATGATGACACCGCGCTCAGCGGATTCACCCATCGTTGATAACGGAATCATATGAGCCGCTGCTAATCGCATCACATTAAAGGTGCCGATCAAATTAATCTCAATGACTTTACGGAATTCATCGAGCGGCATCGGCCCTTGCTGATTCACCATACGTCGACTGTGGACGATACCAGCACAATTAATGCATATTCTAGCTGGACCGTGTTGTTCTTCTGCTTTTTTAATGGCTTCTGTCACGCTTTCTTCACGGCTCACATCACAGGTGATGGCAATGCCTTGAATGTCTGCCGCTATTTTTTGAGCTGCTTCTACGTTTAAATCGAATAGGGCTACTTTCGCACCTAATCGGCTGAGCAGACGCGCTGTGGCCGCACCCATGCCAGACGCACCACCCGTTACGATGGCTGCACATTGTTGAATTTCCATGATCGTTTCCTTTTTTTATGACTTTTCTAATGAAGGTGATAACATTTGCTGCCGATTATTAAAAAAAAAATGGACAATGACAATGAAAATTCTGATTGCAGTAAAAAGAGTCATTGATTTTAACGCTGTGATTCGCGTTAAAACTGATGAATCGGGTGTTGAAACAGCCCACGTAAAAATGACAATGAATCCCTTCGACGAAATCGCAGTTGAAGAAGCAGTGCGTTTAAAAGAAAAAGGATTGGCAAAAGAAATTTGTGTTGTATCGATAGGCGGAGAAGCTTGTCAGGAAGTTTTACGAACAGCATTAGCAATGGGTGCAGATAAAGCCATTTTAGTCAAAACAGAAAATGAAATGCAGCCATTAGCCGTTGCTAACATTTTAAAATCATTAGCCTTGCAAGAATCTTCTGACTTAGTAATGGTGGGTAAACAAGCCATTGATAGTGATGATAATCAAGTCGGTCAAATGGTGGCAGGCCTATTACATTGGCCACAAGGAACCTTTGCATCGAAACTATCATTTCATGATAAAGGCGTTAGCGTGACACGTGAAATTGATGGTGGATTAGAAACTCTTTTTATGAGCTTACCCGCTGTCATTACCACTGATTTACGCTTAAATGAACCACGTTATATTTCACTTCCTAATATTGTACAAGCAAAGCGTAAACCATTAACTATGATTGCAGCTGATACGTTGCAAGTGGATCTTTCTACACATCTCACCACGTTGCGCGTCACGGCACCTGAAAAAAGACGTAGCGGTGTCCGTTTAGAAAATGCAGCGGAATTAGTTAAGCGATTAGAAGAAGCACAGGTGTTGAAATGAAAATATTAATCATCGCAGAACATGATCATCAATCTTTAAAATTAGCAACACATCACACACTGACGGCAGCAAAAAAAATAGCCGAACACATCGACATCATTGTGATCGGCTCACAGTGTGAAAAAGCAGCCAATGAAGCAAGTTTATTACAACACATCAACCGTGTTTTAGTTGCGGATAATGCTGTGTATGAACATCAGCTAGCTGAAAATACCGCGGAATTAATCGTGGAAATCGCTCACTCTTACGATTACATTTTATGTGGCGCGACCACTTTCGGAAAAAACATTTTACCGCGCGTCGCTGCGTTATTAAATGTAGCCATGTTAAGTGATGTCACACAAATTATTTCCGACGATACCTTTGTTCGTCCTATTTATGCAGGCAATGCGATGGCAACCGTGCAAATGAAGGATCATCAAAAATTATTATCGATACGTACAACCGCTTTTCCTGCCATGGCAACGTCAACGACGGCGGCCACGATCGAAAACATATCGCGCGTAATCCCGAATCAGCAAACAAAATTTGAAGAACAAACACTCACGGTGTCAGGACGCCCTGAATTGACCGCTGCACGTATCGTTATTTCAGGTGGAAGAGGGTTAAAAAGTGCGGAAAATTTCAAACTCTTGGATGCCATTGCCGATCGCTTAGGTGCTGCGGTGGGGGCATCACGCGCTGCGGTGGATGCTGGTTTTGCGCCAAATGATTACCAAGTCGGACAAACCGGTAAAGTGGTTGCCCCCGATCTTTATATTGCGGTGGGAATTTCCGGTGCAATACAGCATCTTGCAGGCATGAAGGATAGTAAAGTGATTGTGGCTATTAATAACGATCCCGATGCACCGATTTTTCAAATGGCGGATTATGGTTTAGTTGGTGATCTTTTTAAGATTTTACCGGAATTTAATGATGCGTTAAAAAAAGCACTAGGATAAATTGCTATAATAGATAGGTGAATATAAAAATAATTTTTTATGAGACCTTCGTATGCCATCAAAAGATGAACATAAAAAGAAGATAAAAATAGACGAAGAGGACACGGACGGTTCTTCAGGCTTTGGTGGAGAAAGTGGCGAAATTAAATTTCGCGACTTTCTATCAGGCCATCAAGAAACGCGTGATGATTTATTGTCCCGCGATGAGAAGCGTCGTTTATTAGCTGTTTATGAAGATGCGCATAAAATCAATGTTAGAAAACAAAAAGATACGCGAGACGAACGTCGTCAGTTAAAAGAAAATAAACAGTTATCAGAAGGACATCGCCAAACCTCGATGGGAGAAAGAAATTCTGCTTATAAATCTAATCCTATTTTAGCAAAAGCCGCTCAATTCAGCGGTATTGACAGACAAGTCAATGCTAACCCTAGTGAACATCTCGCTGAAACAAATGAGGCAGATCAAAATTCATTGCAAAATGAATATCAATTACGTTATTTGCCACAAAATGCGCCAAAATTTAATCCCAAACCCCGTGTCCCTTAATTTAGTTGAATGAACATATGCACTCTTTGGCTGATGCAATTTTACAAGAAGATATCGATACCGTTCGTCAGTGGTTACGCCATGGCGAAGATGTCAATCAACTGGATGAATATGGATTCAGACCACTGATTGAAGCGGCGATTGTCGATAACATTGCCATTAGCCAATTATTATTACAACAGCATGCCAATCCTAATTTACAAGATGTGACGGGTGGCACAGCATTGCATTGGGCAGCTGAAAATAATCATATTGAATTATGCAAACTCTTGCTTGATGCGCACGCTAATCCGAATGCTTACAATTTTTCTGGTCAGCCTGTATTGGTGATGCCCTTGTTGCGTCATCAAACAGCATTGAAACGACAACTCATTGATGCTGGTGCAAATTTAATTTTCGCGCAAGATTATATTAATGTGAAATTGCTGGGCCATTTGTTTGAGTTGGTAGGCGTTGTTAAAATTGTGAATTTGCAGAATCAATTGATTGATGTCGATTTTGAAGGATTTTTTCCTGAAATAACCATTAGCTTGATCGGTGATTCGCTCGCACAATTTCAAAATCATTTTGCTGCACGTCAATTGCGTCGCTATTCCGGGTTAACGCAATTTATTGTAGAAATTATTCAACGTGCATCACAAGTCATCCAATATCAACAATATCGTGTGAACATTAAAAAATATCAAACAACGATAAACCATTTGCTTTCTCAAGAACCTTTAATCATTCCGGTTGGTTATGAAGGTCATGCGATTACCTTTATTAAATATTATGATATTTGGGTCAAATGCGATCGTCGTGAAGATAGTCGTTTGTATGACAATGTCATGTTTTACCGTATATCTCATCCGAAAGAAGCAAATCTCGATTTTATCAAAAAATTAATTTATGAAAAAAATGATAGTGAATTTATTAACGAAGAAGTGGATAAACTTTTAGGATTAACGCCTATCACTGAATTAAAAATTGAATCACAAATCAGCGGCAATTGCTCATGGGCGAATGTGGAAGCATGTATTCCTGCTATCTTTTTTTTAGTCATGATGAAAATGAAACGTGATTCACAAACGATGGCATATTACAAAACATTAGCATTGAATTTTTTTCATCGATGGCGTGAGTGGAATAAAGATAGAACGTTACAATTTTGCATACAAAATTTTCAAGAGAGTGATTTTCTCCGTAAGGCATCCAAAGCTGAAATATTGGCAGCCATTTTATTTCAACGCTGTAAATTGAACGACCCAGCAGATCGATCACGCATTGAAAATATTTTAGCAATTTTCAAATCTTCTCCATCGTATCAATACATTCTACAAAATTATCTTCGTGTTTATTATTACGATACTTACACCGAAGAAGGGAAACAATTTGCGGCTCTGCTAAAAGAGTATGAATTTATCAAATAACTCATACCGCACACTTCGCCCTTTTCCAATTTGGTGAAGTGCCTTCATTTCGTGTAATTGCTGTAAATCGCGAGTGGCCGTTGCTTTAGACGTGCCGGTAATCGCCATATATTTTTTCGCGCTCATCCCGCCTTCAAAGCCGTTTATACCTGCATCAAACATGCGCTTAATAACTTTTAGTTGTCTATCATTTAATTGCTCGGCGAATCGATCCAGGAATGCCGATTTTATTAGAATGAAGTTAATTAATTTTTCTGATTCAATGAATGAATTCAAAATGACGTTCACAAAATATTGAATCCAGGGTGTTATTTCAATAGATTTGGAAGCCGCATTCAATGCGGCATAATAAGCCTTTTTATCACTCTCAATCACATTAGATAAACTAAGTAGCAGTGGTGCACCTGCGCCTTGAAATAAGGCTTTTTCAGCAATGGCACGACCAATGCGACCATTGCCATCTTCAAATGGATGAATGCTTTCAAAATACAAATGTGCGATTGCAGCACGAACAGGTGCATATTTAATAGCTTCTTTTTGATTTCGCGCCGTTTCATTAAACCACTTAATGTATTTTTGCATTTCTACAGGCACGATAGTTGATGGCGGTGCTTCAAAGTGAATCGTTTGTTTGCCATAGTGCCCAGATATAATTTGCATGGGTTCTTCATGTTTTCGCCAGCAAGCAACCTGCAGATTGAGATGGTGGCTTCCGGAAAATAACATGGCATGCCAATCAAATAACATTGTGTCACTGAGTGGTCGATCAAAATCATCGCGAACGACAAACATCATATCGACAATGCCTTGCGCGCGTTTATCATGCACATGAACTTTTTCTGGATTTAAATCGAGTTTATTGCGAATCGATGATCTCACATCCGGGCGGCTAATATATTCTCCCTCGATTTCTGATGTTTTCACTGCTTCTTCCATCATGAGGCTGATCTGTGCTTCTGTTTTGTCCGCTTGGTTGAGGTGGGCGATTTTGCCGCTCACTAACCCAGATTTCTCAGCAATAGCGATCAATGCTTCATGTATGCTCGTGAGGTCATAGCGAAAGTGGGGCCAGTCTTTTTGTTGCCAGTTATAGATTGTCATGAGCCGATTATATCGCATAATCGGCTCAAAAACAACAACATATTGAGCCGATTAATATGTTTAATCGGCTCAATGTCATGGATTGTGTCGCAAAGTCGACGACCGGTTGATATATGACAAGGCATTTAGCAGGAAGATTTATTTTCGCGACAAAGCCAGCTACCGCGTTGAAATTGCGACAGAGCCTTTTCAAATGGCGGTGCTTAAGCTACTTGTTTGATATCAAAATCTGGGAAAAGTAATACCGCTGGATGAACTTTTAATGCTTTTGCAAAAACAATTGCTCTTTCGCGCCCCATTTGTCTAGCGTTACTTTCTAGTGCTGAAATGTTCGACTGGCTAATGCCCGTTAGCTTAGTTAAATCAGCTTGTGTCAACCCTTGCAGCTCACGAAGCATTTTAAGTGCTTCACCAGGAGTGAGATGGACATGCACCTTGGCTTTTACAAAATCTTTTTTGTTAATCTTCATTGATAACCTCCTAATATTTATGTGCATTTACATCGATGACATAAATCTCTAACTGTTCTTTCTCGGCTTTATAAATAATCCGCCACTTTAATGAAAGTCTTGAAGAACGGAACCCCTTCCATTCCCCTTTCAAAGCCTCATCATGATAGCCCTTAATTTCTTTTAATCCTTGTATACCTTGAAGCTCAACGATTCTTTTCCAGATTTCGTATTCTTTTCTGACATGTAAAGGAATAGCATTAAGAGACCTAATAAGTGATTTTTTCTCATATATAGTCCACATATACACAATAGTATATATTTACTATTGTGTATAGTCAAGCATTCACTCAAACTTCACCCTCACATTATCCCTCCTATGAATGGTTGTTTTGGGTTTTTATTTTTCTTCTTATACAGATTGAGATATCCCAGCCATGCGATAATCGTTAAATTTAGCAGGAAGATTTATTTTCGCAACAAAGTCCAATTTTTCATAATTAACAATTCAAATAGGGATGCAACTTTATCTAGCGGCGCGGACGATTCAATGTAGGAATCCGGTCTTATTAAAATTGCTTGATTTATATAGTGATGGCTATTTGTCCAATAGCCTGTCTGGTATTTGTTTGGATGAATTTGAATAACTTTTACAAACTGGGGTAAGTTTAGATTTATTTCACCATCACCAACGATTAGCAGGATGAATTTAGTATAGTCTAGAAGAGAATAAAGCCGTGTTTTGACGCTCCCGTTAAAAATTTCAAAGTCAAATAGTCGAGAGCCATGGAGTCCCTCATCTCCATTTAATTTTATGCAGGCGTTTGTGATGGGGATTTATTATTTTGTTGAGGATAAGGAAAAGTTAATCCGCTCTTTTGAATATCGCAACGGGAAAGACCATTTTATATTACCTCTTGATTCGGATCCTCTTGATCGTTTGGGTTATGAATATTTCGGTGCGGGAGCGATACCCGGAGGCGGTCGCGGTCTGTTGCGGGGCGTTGGGGGCTGCTTACAAAAATTTTTTTCCATCAAAAACACTCGCTATACAAACCCGGTTTTATGTGCAACTCAATCCATGACGATGAGCGCTTCGAATCTTCTGTAGAGCAGGCTCCGTCTCAGAAAAATTACGGCTTTGTTGCAAAAATAAATTAAAACTAAATATGGCACTGTTGCGAAAATATTTTAAAGAAAAATTTTATTTTAGATGCTAACTTAGCTAAGCAGCCAATCCAAACAATTTGTTAATTAGTTTATTTTGCGAAATGATATCGTTTTTAGCCAAGTAGTTAACTTGGCCGTAACTGCTCGCCCCTAATTTGTTCTTTTGCGATTTCGATTAGTGTATCCGGATCGCCTTTTATATATTTTATTTATTCCCCAGCCTCTAGGATCCAACAAAACCATTTTATTTAATTCGGGTTATGGGTGCGTTGCATGCATCAACAATCATAATGTCCTGCTTAAGCGTGATCTAGTCGCGGTAATCAGTAGCAGGATAAATACTGCCGCCAACAACCGTACCCCAGACTGGAATATCCTTGATTTTTTCTTTCGCAACAGTATAAGGATCCGATTCAAGTACCGTAAAATCAGCAAATTTTCCTGGTGTAATGCTACCAATTTTTGTTTCTTCACCAATCGTATAGGCAGCATCAATAGTAATCATGCGCAGTGCTTTTTCCACGCTCACTCGTTCTGCGGGGCCGTGTACTTTACCGGAAATGCCAAAACGATTGACTACCATCCATACTTCCTTGAGTGGTTCGGGTGGTGCAACAGGCGTGTCAGAATGGATAGAGGTTGGTACGCCGGCGTTTAATAAAGTATTAAAAGCTGTGGCTGTATCTGCTCTGTCTGTACCAAGGAAGGGTTCGTTTAATTCGGCACGTGCATATAAATAACTTGGATTGGCACTGACAACACCACCCAACAATTTCAATTCATGCGCCATAGCAGGTGTTGAAATACCGTAATGTTCCACGGAGAAACGGTGATCAAAGCGTGGTTTGTGCTGCATCAACTGATAAAGCGCATTAATTGTTGATGCATTTCCACCGTTACCATTCGAATGCACATGAATATGAAAACCCGCATCCCACCAAGGGGACATGAGTGCAGCAAACTGATCGGGTGCTGTAATGAATTGACCATGGTGACCATCAACATATCCAGGATTTTCAATGATCATATTGAGACTAACAAATGCATCATCTGAAAAAAACTTGACGCCATTGAACATAAACTTATCGGTATTTTGATTTTCTAAATCTTTCACGAAGGTAACTGCATTTTTATCTTTGTAATTATTGGCACTCACCGCATCGGTAATAGCCACGAGACGCATGGGTGTGATGGGATTATTAAAATATTTATTATAAAGTTCATGTTCCAATTGGAAATCAATGATCCCAAATGTTAATTCCGTTGTTGTTGTAATACCATTGCGATGACTAAGGTCCATCAGAAATTTCACATTTTTATAAGCTTCTTCTGGTGTGATTGATGCAGCTAGTGCTTTTCTCAAAATGAACACAGCTGCTTGCACACCATAGAATTGCCCATTGAGTTGGCCATTCTTATCGAGTTTAATACCTGGAATTTTACTGTCACTTTGGGTTATTTGAAATGCTTTGATCGCAGCCGTATTAGCAAATACCACATGTTCAGAAGCATCCCAGACAACGATAGGTTTACTGTTTGAAATCTTATCTAATTCTGCGGCATCTAATGGGCTACCCATGGCTATAATATCGTAACCCCAGGCAATCAGAGGAACAGATGATTTTGTATTTTTGGCAGTATATTCTTTCAATAAAGCGAGCGCTGCTGTTTTATTTTTTACGCCAGGAAAAGCAGATCCATAAGGGTTAGGTAAAGGCAAATAAGTTAATAATGGCCTTGACATCGCCGTGCCACCAATCAGTGGGTGACCATGGGGTTCAATAAATCCCGGCATCATAATTTTGTTTTCGAAGGTCTTATCTATTTTGTATGGGAATTTACTGAGCCAGGGTTTTAAATCATCTAATGATCCAACTGATAATACTTTGCCTTCCCGGACAGCTACGGCAGTTGCTTCCGGCCAAGCGGGATCCATTGTAATAATTTTTTTTGCGATAAAAACCGTAATAGGTTTTTTTGTGTTTTTTTCAGCAGCAGCAGGGAATGAAATGATTGCTGAGAACAAAAAAACAAATATCCACTTTGTTTTACCCATTTGATCATATCCTATAATCAATTTAAAATAGCGCGCCTATTGCATCTTATCATTATTTGGAGACAGATGACATTTCTGGGCTCTCTCAAAAATAAATTTAGCAGGAAGATTTATTTTTGCAACAAAGCCATTTGAATTGTTGCAACATGTTGCAACAATTCAAAGATGGTAAAAAAGAATGTGCTAATACGATACTACCGTTGAAAATATAATTCTTTCTTTTCTTTCTTGACATAACTGCCCCAATGGGGCATACTAAATCATGACAAAAATGATAACTATTATTGAATTTCCTTCTTTTTTATCCCAAGTTGGGATAGGTATTAGCTCTGTTGAGCGTGATGAGTTAATTGATTTTCTAGCTAGAAAACCCGAATCAGGGGATGAAATCCCGGGAACAGGTGGAGTTAGAAAACTCAGATGGGCAGGAAAAGGCAAAGGAAAGCGTGGTGGATTAAGAATTATTTATTATTTTTATAATGAAACGGCTCCCTTATTTTTGCTAACTGTTTACGGTAAAGGTGTGCAAGAAGATTTGACGTCTGAACAGAAAAAAAAGATAACTTCATTGGCAAAGGCATTGAAAGAAGAATGTAAAGCAGTGAGGAAAAAATATCATGACTAAACGAAATATCGGTGACGAAATTATTAAAGGAATGGAAGAAGCTGTCGGCTATATGCGCGGTAAAAAAATGCGTGTAGCTGTTCATAAAGTAGAAATTCCTGATGAGATTAACGTAAGAGCGATTAGAGAAAAGCTCAAATTAACTAGACAAGAATTTGCTAATCGTTTTGGTTTCAGTATCAGAACATTGCAACATTGGGAACAAAAAAATCGACATCCTCATGGTCCCGCAAGAGTTCTTTTATTGTTGTTGCAACGTGAACCTGCAACTATCGAAGGGATACTGAGACATGTAAAAAAAGAGCGGCCTAAAAAGCCACATCGCAAAGAAGCTGCATGAAAATATTGATAGATTCCATAGGGCTTTGTTGCAAAAATAAATCTTCACTTCCTGCTAAATTTAGCGATTATCGCATGGCTAGGATAGCTCAACATGTATAAGAAGAAAAATAAAAACACAAAACAACCTTTCAAATGGAAGCATTTTGCTGGCGAAATTATTCTATGGTTAGTCAGGTGGTATTGTCGATATGCCTTGTCTTATGGTGATTTAAAATAAAATTTTTCTTTAAAATATTTTCGCAACAGTGCCCAAACTCCTGCCGAGTTTTAAATGGCATGATTAACTCCACGTTCTTTTGATCTATTGATGATCAATTATTGTTTTTAATGGATAGTGATGATACTTTTCTGGGGGTTACGAAACAACCTCTAGCGTAATGATAAGCTTGATTATATTAAAAAATATATTTATGATAAGCCATATAAATATATGGTAATATACATGAATCATTAATAAATGAAGAAAGCTGAATTTGAATGGGATCCACAAAAAAATCAGCCCAATATTAAAAAACACGGCGTAGATTTTTATGATGCCCAACAAGCTTTCATGGATGAGAAACGTATCATTGCAGAAGATCTCGACCATAGCCATGGTGAAAAACGTTATTTTTGTTTTGGCAAAGTAGTCGGCCGTATCATGACAGTTCGTTTTACATGGCGAAATAATATTATTCGAATTATAGGCGCAGGTTATTGGAGAAAAGGGAAAAAAATATATGACGAAGCACAAACGTAAAATATCAGATGAATCCATTGGGAAAGTAAAAGTCGTTAAAGATTTTTTGCCGCCGCCAGAAAGACTTCTTGTTAGACCTAAGTCTGTCAAAGTGACAATCACATTGAGTCAAGACAGCGTAGATTTTTTTAAGCAAATTGCACATAAGGAGCATGTGCCATATCAAACACTCATACGCGCACTTTTAGATAAATACGTTTCTCACTACCGATAACTTCCCATATCGGTAATATTACCTATGTCTACACCTTGGATTCCACTAATAAGTGCATACGTATTTTATAAAAATAATTCAACTAATTATGCATAATCCTAGAGGTATTTCAATGCAAATATTATCACTCAATTAAATAAGATTCTGATTAATCGGATATAAATTTTTAACATGGTGGGTGAATATTGAGGTATTATGCTGCCTTACAGAAAAGACACCTTACGACACGATCGTAAGTTACTCTGTGGGCAACCGATATGGGGCATCTATGAACCCAAAAACCGAGCGAAGAAACTGTGATTCTAAAAGGCGGGATATGAATAAGTTAATACAAACAAAAGATGGCCAATCATTAAATGTTGAAATTTCCGGCCAAGGTAAAACCACATTGTTTTTTCTGCATGGTTGGTTGGGAAATTTAAATTGGTGGAATAATCAGCGGGATGCGTTTGCTGATAAGTATCAAATTATACAAATGGATTTGGTGGGTCACGGTAAGTCATCGAAATCACGGCAAGCATGGTCAATCGATACTTTTGCTGAAGATGTGGTTGAAGTCATCAAACAGCTTGAGCTCAACCATGTTGTTCTCATAGGGCATTCCATGTCGGGTAGTATTGTTGTGCGCGCTGCGAACCATCTTCCGAGTGTCGTAAAAAAAATTATTCTTGTTGATACGCTCCACCATGTTTCAAGAATGCCAACGATGGAGCAAGTCGAGCCACTTTTTGCCGGCATGAAAAGCAATTATCACGGCACAATCACTACGATGGTTCCCATGTTCATGTTCGCAAAGACATCACCCGAAGATGTAAAGCAGCGCATTATAAATGAATTTGTCACAGCTGAACCAGAAATTGCAATTGCCAGTTTGGAACCCTTCTACACGACACCAATCGAAGCATCTTGTCGCAGTCTCAACGTGCCAGTTAGAGCTATTCAATCGGATCTTTATCCGACAGATCCAATCATGAATAAGCAGCAAATCAAAGACTATGATCTTAAAATCATTAATGGTGTTGGCCATTACCCCATGCTGGAGGCACCAGAGGAATTTAACCGGCTAATGAGTGAGATATTGCAAGAGTCTAATTAATACGAGAAAAGTCACACTCGCTTTCCGAAACCTCACGAAATAGCTGGTGCCATGCAAGCAAAGTATACGCTGCAGTTGGATGGTAACTTTTTTCGATTAAATCCCTCCGATCAAGCCACGAGATAATATGTAAAACTAAAAGACGTTAAGCGTATAGCTGGCTGTTATAAAAAACTTCGTTAGGCGTCAAAAAACCTAAGCTTTTCCTAGGTCTGTTATTCAATTCAAGCATAATTGCTTCTAATTGAGAGTCTGTAATCTCAGTAAAGCTTGAACCCTTCTTTAGATATTGCCGCACCAACCCATTTGTATTTTCATTCAGTCCACGCTCCCATGAAGAATAAGGATGCGCGAAATAAAACTCCGTATTCAATTCCTGGCTAATCAATTCATGGTAAGCAAACTCTGAGCCATTATCAGCCGTAATGCTTAAAACATAATTTAAAATTGGCTTTAAGCCTTCAATGGTTGCTGTTGCAACTGCATTTGCGGATTTTCTACTGACTTTCTTCAAAATAGTTTTTTTCGAGACTCGCTCAACGATGCTAACAACAGCTTGCTGTCGTTGCTTGCCGATGATGGTATCTATCTCCCAATCACCAATACGATTTTTCTCTTCTACGATCTTAGGTCTTTCATCAATAAAGCGGCGATTCTTGATAGCGCCGATTCGTTTTTTACTGCCATAACGCTTTCTGTATCTTTTATTCTGATGCCTCAAATTAAGATACAATTTGCCGCCTTTCTCTTTATCTTTTAAGATGAACTGATAAATCCACTCAGTTCCAATTGAAAAAATCTCATGCTTTTTTGCATATCCGCTGATTTGTTCAGGACTCCACTTCTGTTGCAATTTATCTCTGATAAACTGCTCAGCTTCTTTGGTTAGCTTTGTCTTTTTACGCTTCTTCTTGTGTCGCTCTCGAGCATAGCCTTGCGCGTAATCTGGCTTATACTGCCAAGAACCTAATTTGGTTCGAACAAAGACGATATTACGATTTAATTCGCGGCTAATTGTTGATTGATTAACGCCAACCACTGTTGCTATCTCTTTCTGTTTATAGCCTGCTTTCCAGAACGCTAAAATTTGGCATCGTTTTAAATAATCCAGTTGTTTATATCCCACTAGAACCACTCCCTTTTAATCAGCGCCATATTATCAAAATATCCTGATTATAAAATAACCAAAATATGCGCTAATTAGTGGGATTCAAGACCGGGCCATTTTTAATGTTACTCAAAGATTTTTTGGACGCATCTATTAGCTGATGAGTTATTAGATAATTTTGGCTTTGTTGCAAAAATAAATCTTCCTGCTAAATGATCTAACCCCGATTCAATAGACACATAAGTTTGATAAACTACGAGTCAATAAAAGAGGTGTCAGAAGATGACAAAGTCAGTAAGAAGATACACAAAAGAATTTAAACAAGAAGCGGTTAATTTATCGCTAAAGTGAACTAGTGTGATTACCGAGGGAAACTGACGGATTAATTACCGAGCGATTTTGTCGCTATACAATACCAGCATAAGTTGGGTGTTGATTATGGCTAGCTATCATTTTTTTTATTGTTTCTTTGTAACTACTCACCCGGCGTCATTGCGAAACCCGCGTTTTTTGCGGGTTGAAGCAATCCAGTTAGCATTCTTATGGATTGCTTCGTCGCAAAAAACGCTCCTCGCAACGACGAGTGAGTAGTTACGTTTCTTTTAAGGAATATTTTAATAAATATAAATATTGTTCTAGATCATCAGTTGTATTCGTAATGTCAATTTCTGATTGTGAGTCGTATAAATGAGTGAAACTGTAATCATCTGGTGAAAATTCAATGTCGAAAACATCCATCTTATCTTCCAATTTGCACTCGCATCTAAAAAATATTAACTGAATAGAATGATTTCTGGTATTCGTTATACTAAAACTGCCTTGAAATATAAATGGGCGGTTCCAAACAGCAACTAAAACCAATGTTTCAATGTTAATACTAAAATTCTTCTTTTTCATTTTAAGATGAGTGATCCTGGTTCTATATTTACTTCAACCTTACGCTGCCATCTCACCTTCAGCTTAATTACACTGGATAGACACGTCGGTGGCTATCTACTACTGCATTGTTCGTATCGTCTTTACTTGAACCATGAGTAAAGAATGATGACTGACTTAAACGTGCTACATTTTTATTAGATTGTGAAGAATCTTTCGGTTTCTGTCCTTTCTCCGTCTTGTCCTGCGGAGATTGATCGGTGGATTCTTCGGAATTTTCAAGCATCCATTTTTCCCATAGGGAAGATCTATAGTGGTGTTGTATACGCCATTTTAATGCTTTAATTTCACCTTCTGTAAAAGAGTGAGGATATTTGCTAAGCAATTCTTTTGCAAAGAAAGGATCTGTATTCGCACACTCCCATAAATAACCTGTTTTTTCCAAATTTGAAATGAGTGATTGATCATCAAGCAACGCTCTTGCAGCCTTGATGTTACCGAACAATGCTGCCCACTCAAACAAATGAATAGTCTTGTGAATGTCTCTTTCAAATTCCTCTAACTGTTCTCTCTTAAGAGTCAATGAGGGTTGTTTTATTACTTCTTGCTGACATTCATTTCGGCTTGACTTTAATGATTTTAAAAATTCATCGGCTAGTGAATATAATTCAGCTTCCGGCTGCGCTTTAAGGATTTTTTTCGCTGAATTTATAAAGTCATTTTTTTCCGCACGGGATAAATCACCTAGCTCTCCTTCCATTTCATCAATATAAGATTGAATTTCAGTTTTTTTTAACAATTTCATTCCCAGCATTCGTAAATATCGTTTGTTATATCTTACTCTAAACTCGTCTAATGTGAGGTTTTTATGAATTTTTATGGTTTCGTCTTCTTCTCTATGAAAATCAACAAACATTGACACTTGAGCGGTTTTTAACAATTGGTTTGGTAATTTGGTGTAAAAAATACCATTTCTTTCCTTGACTACTCGTTTTTCTAATACTGCTATTAAATCTTTTATTCGGTATTCACCCGTTTGCGGGTCAATTGCAGTTGTATCTCTCCCCATCGCTAATGCATCAGCAAAGCATGAATAATTATCTGCTTGGCGTGACCACCCTCCTGCAAGGCCAAATACGTTGATGCCAAAGTTTTCTTTAATATTATTCAGTCGACGTGAGTCTACACATAAAGAATCAGCACATAAAATCGCTTCCTTATCACCTTCTTTGATATAAACCATAAATAAAGCGTGTTTTGCTCCAATAATAAAAGCTAGTCGATGATTGCCTGGCTGTTGACGAGCATCCTCTATATACCCTCTTATATCGACTAGTTTTAAGTGTTCTGAATATAAAGGGTTATCAGGTTGAGGATCACAGCCTTGTTTGAAACGAACATAATATTTAAATGGCTGAATAATATTAGTCTGGTATTTGTGATGCCAATACCGGCAAATCAACTCGATCGCCCAGAACATTGGTTTCGCAATTGTATCGCTTGAAAAATCATCATTGTAAAAATCAAACCAATGTTCCGCTATAAACTTTTTCATAAATTTCACCTAACGCTGAAGATTGCTGAAGGGTTGAGATTACGCCCATCAATTACTTCCTGAGGCTCTGTTCCTATAATAAATTAGAAATAAAATATGATTTACAAATCTTACTATCCTTATGCAGCTAGTCCAAGCAATTGGTTGGTGTTGTTGCAAAAATAAATCTTCGCTACCTTTAGCAGGAAGATTTATTTTTGCAACAACGCTAAAGAAAACGCTGCTTGGCTATAACCAATTTATCTGCAAAAATTGAAAAAATGTGAAATTCTGTAAGCCTGATTCCGTTGCCGTATTTATTGGAGTAAAAAAGATGCAGAACAGACAGTTAATTAAATCAAATGATCTATCTTTATTTTCAGGCTCTGAATTAAGCTCAGAGGAAACGATGAGTCCCGAACAGCTGCAAGCACTTGAGAACTACTTTAAAGATAACACTATCTCGGAAGAATATTACAAAATAACAAACATTATAAAAAATAGTGATATTTCTTTAGAAGTAAAACAAAATTTAATAAGCGATTTTAATGTGAATTATAAAGACAAGTACAAGCTTGAAGTTCTAATTTTTACTAGAGACAATGAAAATAAGTTCTTTAATGCAAAATTAATCTGCGCTAAAACAGATTTAATCATTGCCTCTATCGGTTCATCATTCTTTTCATACAAAAAAACAATTGAAATGAAACAGAATTTCTTCCCTCCTCCTGCACAAGAGAAAACTAAAAATACTAATGGATGTAAATTTCCCTTATTATATGCATCGATTGCTGTTGGAGTTGCTGCTTTGACCTATTTTCGCTTGGGAGTGTAATATGGGACTTACGCATTGACAGCCGGATATTTTTCTGTGGGGGGTTAAGAAACAACCTCTAAGTTATCAAATTCAGGCGGTTTTAGGTGAAATGAAAAAATTTATAGCGAGAAAATTTTTTAATTTTTACCATGATCGCTTTTCAGACAATCCACTTGCACGACCAACGTTTTTGGGGATTCAGTTGATTTGTGAGTATTGGCATCACAAATACCAGACTAATATTATTCAGCCATTTAAATATTACGCTCGTGACAACCCAGACTGCGATCCTCGCCCTTATTGTCCTTTGTATTCAGAAAACTTAAAACTAGTCGATATAAGAGGGTATATAGAGAACGCTCGTCAACAGTCAGGTGATCATCGCCTAGCTTTTATCATTGGTGCAAAACACGCATTATTTATGGTTTATATCAAAGAAGGTGACAAAGAAGCCATCTTATTTGCAGACTCTATAAATGCATCAAATCAAGCGTTTTATATTAAAAAAGAATTTGGCATCAACGTATTTGACCTGGCAGGATATGATTTGCAACGCCAAGCAGATAATTATTCATGTTTTAATGATGCGTTAGCGATGGGGAGAGATACAACTGCAATTGACCCACAAACGGGTGAATATCGAATAAAAAATTTATTGGCAGTGTTAGAAAAACGGGTAGTCAATGAGAAAAATGGTATTTTCTATACCAAATTACCAAACCAATTATTAAAAACTTCTCAAATATCAACCTTTGTTGATTTTCATAAAGAAGAAGACCAAACCATAAAAATTCATAAAAATCTGACATTAGACGAGTTTAGAGAAAAATATAATAAACAATATTTACGAATCCTGGGAATAAAATTGTTAAAAAAAGCTGAAATTCAATTTTATATTAATAAAATGAAAATAGAATTAGGTGGTTTATCCCGTGCGGGAAAAAATGACTTTATAAATTCAGCGAAAAAAATCCTTAAAGCGCAGCCGGAAGCTGAATTATATTCACTAGCCGATGAATTTTTAAAATCATTAAAGTCAAGCCGAAATGAATGTCAGCAAGAAGTAATAAAACAACCCTCATTGACTCTTAAGAGAGAACAGTTAGAGGAATTTGAAAGAGACATTCACAAGACTATTCATTTGTTTGAGTGGGCAGCATTGTTCGGTAACATCAAGGCTGCAAGAGCGTTGCTTGATGATCAATCACTCATTTCAAATTTGGAAAAAACAGGTTATTTATGGGAGTGTGCGAATACAGATCCTTTCTTTGCAAAAGAATTGCTTAGCAAATATCCTCACTCTTTTACAGAAGGTGAAATTAAAGCATTAAAATGGCGTATACAACACCACTATAGATCTTCCCTATGGGAAAAATGGATGCTTGAAAATATCAAGGAATCCACAGAAAATTCTCTGGAGGATAAAGTAGCGAAAGTACAACAACCGAAGAGCTCTTCACCATCTGATAAAAATGTGGCGCAATTAAGTCAGTTGTCATTATTTTCTCATATGTTAACTAAAGGCGATGCGAACAATGCAGTGGCGCAAATTAACTTTATTACAATTAAAAATAATAAATATCGATGCAGCATAGGACATGCTGGTGTGATAGCCGACAAAAAAGAGGGAGACAGTGGAACGCCCTTAGGCTCATTTCAAATCAGAAAAATTTATTATCGTCCTGATAAAATCAATCCAACTGAACTTAAAACAAATATTCCACTTATTCCTTTAACCAAAAATAGTGGTTGGTGTGATGATGTTAATTCAGCGTATTACAATAAATTTATTAAATTACCATCATTCTGGCATCATGAAAAACTTTGGCGGGAAGATGATGTTTACGATGTCATTGGTGTTTTAAGTTACAATGATGATCCTGTTTTAAAAGGAAAAGGCAGTGCTATTTTTCTTCATATTGCTAGAGAAAATAATAATCCTACAGATGGCTGTATTGCGTTAACTAAAGAAGATTTATTAAATTTTATTTCTCAATTTTCAAAGCATGATCATATCAAAATAAATTTATCTGGAGATTGTGAGGTAATCCATTATTTGGTTAATGAAAAGTTAATATTAGATATAAAAAAACATTTTCCAATTAACAAAAACAAATTTCTTAATGATTTATTTGCTTTTTCGAATGATTGTAATTACCCATCGCTTATATCAAAACTAAAACGTCGTGAAATTGAAATATCTGATAAAGAAAAAGTGGGATTATTAGTTGGCCCATCAAACTTACCGAGTATGTTGCCTGAGCTCAGACAGTTTGGAATAAATTTAATATTATCGGCTGACATTGACATTAGAGTACACAATCATAATTTACATATCTTAAATTGCATGAAACAATCAGATACACCTGAAAATTTTATTGAAAATTATTTTATTAACAATCCTATTGAAGGTTGCAAATTACCAGGCATTCCTCCTGGGTTACGATCACCATCTAATTATTATTCGAAAAAAAATTTATTGGAACTCCTAAGACAAGGTGAGCATGTTCTTAATATGGGTGAGTATCATTTTTTATCTAGTTTAGAAAGATATTTATTATGCAAATCATCTGCAGAACAAATCGTGATCGAGAGATTGACGCTTGATTTAATGAATAAAGAATCATGTTTAAACCTTGCTCTGGTATTACAAAGAAACAATGCTGAATTAGCATTTTGTAACTTTACTAATATTCATGAATACGATACAAATAAAAAACTTAGTTCTTCATTAGTAGCCTTAACACATACCTCGAATCAATTGTATGTTATGTTTTCTAAAGAAAAAGATGAATGCTTGTGTCTATCAGAATTAAGTGAGAGCATCGGTGATTATTTCAAATCTTGTTTTAATAAAGATTATGAAAAATATAAAAAGAAATTTTTAAAAAAAGAATCAGAAAAAACAACTAAATTTTCAAATGTAACATTAGCTCAAAATAATATGCTCATATTTAAGTCTCAAGATAAGGGAGATTTAATTCGACAAAATAATATTTGCCAAAGCGATACTTGCAAGTTTGATTCTCCTCGATTTTCGTGAAATTAATTTTCTGGCAGTTTGTTTCTTAACCCAAAAGCAATGCTACTGATGAAAAGCACCATCACTGAATTCGCAATAGATTATTTCATAGCTTCCAGGAAGCCGTTACTTCTTAGTCAGAATAGGATGATTTATTCTGCAAAAGGACATGAGCGTGAGTTTATCGCTCCCAACAAGAACAGTGGGCGAGAATTTTGCGGGAAGACAAC